>CAZISK010000127.1:0-12376 GCA_964541355.1 uncultured Candidatus Obscuribacterales bacterium | reverse complement strand
TGCAGTGCGATTTCGACGTACAGACAAAAAAAGATGAGAACGGGCGGGAAAAAGTAGTCGTTACATACACGATGCAACCTCAAAACGCGCATTTAGTCAGTTATCGAAACTACTCAGCGCTTTGCTCCAATGTCGGTGCCCCGATAGTTGAAACACGCGAATACGCCCCCGACGATCTCGTAGTGACAAGGAATAGTGCACTTCACCCACAAGTGCTGGAAGCAAAAGAACTTGCCGCCTGGAAGACCCAGAGACAACTCAGTTTTTGGGGTGAGCACGCCATCGCAACCGGTGTTGATGTCGGTCTCATAGTGGGTGGCGCAGTTAGCATCCGAGCAGCAAAAGCAGGGGTGGGCGCCGGCGAAGTTGCGCTTCGCATGACCGCATCCGAAGCAGCAACACAGACTCGCGCAGGATTATTCCGCATGACACTCGGAGCCACAGGCGCATTCAACAATGGTTATGTCAATCCCACAGACGCAGGAAGAGCTTTTCACACCGGTCGTAGTCTTGCAATCGGCGCCGACTTGCTGGTAGGCATGCCACATCAGCTCAAGACCCTGCTGGGCGGCACCACTGGTGGTGCGGATAAAATGCAATCAGCAATTAAGGAGCTCAACTCTGCCTGGCAAGCAGCCCATCACGGCAAAGATTTCGTAATGGGTCTCTCGACCTATCCAATGCTGCTCATGACAGGGGCTGATCTATATCACCAGTCGCACAGCGTCAGCTACAGAGACGCGATTGCTCCCATTGAGGCAGCCGCTGCGCTGGCAGAAAGCGACACTACGCCAAAAGAAAAATCCGGTGCCGCTTCACCCGACACAAGAATTGCCGCAAAAATGATGCACGAATTTGCCAATCATGTTTCGAAGGGCGATCAGGGAAATCAGAGTAGCGAACTCAAGAACATGATCGACGAGACGGAGCGTCTGCTCAGACTCAAAGACAAAAGTCCACAAGTCTTCCAGGAAGAGGCAGGCAAGTTTCGCACTGAGCTTATGAAGTATTTTCGCAAAAACAACGGCAGTGAAATTGCCGAGAAGGAGGCGTTCCGCTCGAGACTGGCAGGGAAGCAAGAGACTGTGACTGATCCTGAAATGCGGCGACGTGATCTCGCAGACAACAGCCCCGAATCAAAGGACAATCGTCTAAGCACTATAGCCGCGGCCGCGCTGCTTCTGATCTCCCGTGATCAAGACGGACGAATACCTAAAGACGCTACGATCGCATCACGAGACATCACCATTCCATCCTACAACTGGAAGCAGACCTCCGCCTCCGGAAAAGGCTCGCATACAATCACACATGCTGTCGCTGAAAGAAAACTCACTCAAGAGCTCAAGGCTTGCGATTTAGTCGCTGCGCTGACGAAAACGGTAGAGACTCGCCAGACCGGCATAGAACGTGTCATCGCTGCCGAGACATTGACCACTCTGGGGGCTCTTTCGCTCAACGGTTATGGCGCCGTACTGTTAGATGCTCTCCACGGCGGCGATCGAACATCTGGACAACCATCAAAGCAACAATCACCAGATTCTAAATCGTGGGCATTCTCCCGAATCGGCAGCGTCATTAACGCGCTTCGAATTGAAGAAAAACAGGCTGGCCCGCAAGCCCGACCGGCCGCCCTCGGGCTATCCGCTCAAGCGCTGACCGACGGTGTAAGCGATTTCGCTCGCAACGGAAAGACTCAATCCGATCGAGTCAATGCCCAATTCATCCTGCGCGCCCTGGCGGAGGCACCCGATGTAGCACAAGAGATCCTTTCCGACAAGGACCATACCGCCGCGCCTTCCGCTACCCTGAGTTTGCTAAAAATCGATCTCAACGACCCCGATATACCCGCACTATCTATGGTGCGCTCCGCAGTTTCGCTCAATAACATCGGCGAGCTATCAGACCAGGACCTTAACCAACGCCTGCTCAACGCAATCGACATCCACGCTCCATTAACGGCGATAGAAGCGATTAGAGGACTCAAACAAGCAGAACTCTCGGAGGCGGACACACAGCGGCTCAATCAGCTCCTTCTTGCACCCTCAAACAATCTTCAGGTACAAACGGTATTACTGGACGCAATCAAGCACACGCTTCCGGTCAGTTCGCTACTCCCATTGTTGAAAGATTCCGGCAAAGAATCCATCGAGCTTCGCGCCAAAGTAATCGACTGCCTTTCCAGCAAGGGCGGTCAAGATGCGCTTGAGGTGCTCATCTCTCAAAGTTCGGACAAATCAGCGCATATTCGCCTGGCTGCCATCAAAGGACTCGAATCGATGCGACCAGACAATCTCTCGAGCGTTGTAGAGCAAAGACGACTCGTAGAGACAGATCTCGCAGTCAGGATGAAACTCGACAGCATCGACGCAAAAGACACGGTCCAATCGAAGAAAACCGAAGTCGCAAAAGAATACGAACGGTACGAAAGTACTCATGATTCATTCTCGAACTACACCGGCATCGAAAATCCCGACCAGGTCAGACAATTTCTCCAGGATCGAGATCTGGGACTACTGTTGAATCTCAAAGAGACTGTCAATACAAAATGGCTGGAGCACTGCGGCAGCGGCGTCTCTGGTCATACAGCGCGAGCCGCTTCCAAAGTAGGCAGGGGTGCCTACTGGATGTTGGCCTCCGGTGTTAACGCAGCCGGCTCGCTCCTGGCCGGAGATTCCGTTCTTAGCGTTCCCGATGTCAACCTGTATGGGGACCGCGCACAACAGCAATTCTTCCACGACTATGAGGGACAGGCAATCGACCGCTTCAGAGATCTGATTGATCTTGCCCGAACTACGGGTCCCCAGGCGGACAACGCCATAAGCGTCCTCGGCCATATTACCCGCAACAACGGCAATCCTCTGTGCGAAAGCTTACACAACTTCGCGAACAAGGAAGTCGGCGAAGTACTCATCAACCTGGCGAAACGAGGCAACACTCGTGACACAGCAAATCCGGCTCTACGAGAGATTTTCCATTGTCTTCGCAGCAACACGATGACACCCGACAAGAAGACAGCGATGATTGAAGCGGTCAGCAACCTTGCCTCCCGCGACGGTCAGCCCGCATCCTCGGTTTCATCCGACAGAGTGGTGGCGCTCATGTTCGACGTAATCGACAGCGAGCACGTCAGACTGAAGAATCACGATTCGATTTCGCCGGAGTACACTGCCAGCGCTCGATGCATCAGCAAAGCGCTCGACCTGATCGCAGAGTTGAAACCTCGCACGAATCTTGATCGACTCAACGCAATCGCATCAGATCCGGCCATCCTGGCACCTCTTAAGGCGCACGCGCAAGTAGTAATGAAAGAGTTCGGCGCCAAGCCGGAAGCTCTGGTGCCAAGACCCGGTACACTCGACGGTCTTGTTAGCGGTGCTATTTCTTCAAACACATCTGATAGCCCCACTCAAATCAAGCAAGGCATCGAAGAGCTTGGCGCTGGAGCGCTTTTGAACTTGAAAGAAACAATCAACACCGGTTGGCAAAAACACTGCGGCTCAGGAACGCTAGGTCATGCAGCACGCGGTACAGAAAGAGTCTTTCGCGGAATCGGTTGGCTCGGCGCAGGACTGATTAACGGCGCGAGCTCGTGGGTTACGGGCAGCAGCGATTTAGTAGGAACACCGGATCTCTCGCCGTACGGCGAACGGGCTCAAAAGGAATTCTGGGAAGCGCATGTAAAACAAGCAACCGATGCCTGGACTAATATTGGCACTCTCGCTTCATCCTCCGGCGAAAAAGCCGAGCTCGCCGTCTCGATTCTCGGGCACGTAGCACGCAACAACGGAGAGCCATTGTGCGATTCATTGCATCATGCCGTTAGAGCCAGTGCGGTTACCGAGCTCGCAAAACTGGCTCATCATGACTATCCGCGGATGCGCGAGCTTGCTCTTCGCGAAGTGTTCCACTGCCTGCAGAGCAATACTATGTTGGTGCAAGGGAAAGAGCAGCTCTTAGGTGTGATCGAAGACCTGGTAAAAAAGCCCGATCTAAGTGGTCTGACTACTCAAGCGGCAAGAGAGCTCATGTTCAAATCAATCGAAGCAGAATATGACCGCATGAAAAACCGCTCCAACAGCGAAGCTTCTGACTACAAGGAGAGTGTTCGCTTCATAGAAAAGGCGATGACCATGATCGACAATCTAGAGCCCGATCGCGCCTATGGCAAGCTGCAAGCCATGGCCCAACACCATACCATCCTCGAAATCAGAAAGCGCGCCCAGCGCACCGTCGCACACATCCGCCATCAAAGACAAGTCACCCGATCAACCCCCTGAGCGCAAGCTTTGTGAAGAGGAGCCTCCTTGACGCTGAGGAAAAGCGTCCACGCTTTGTACCTGCGCCGATCAGGGCTTTTATATGCCGGCGAGAGCCCGCCGCTCCCAGTGGTGCGTCGCTCTCTGCGCGGTTCTTTAGTGGCTGAACTCTTCGCATCTGCCGATATGCATGTTAACTCGCGAGATCGCGAAATCGATCTAGTTTGGTGGGCTTGCCAAGCCCGTACAATATGAGGTTTTCCATCTGAGATTCGGCAGGCTATGTACGTAAAGAGAATCATCGATTCAGACATCATTTTCTTTTTCTCTAAAAAGACTCTGGCATGGACAACGCTCTTGAGCACCGCAGTGTTTTTGGCCTTCCACTTTCTGCATTTGCGCACGATTTCCATTCCGTTCTTGCCGATTGCCACAGTCGGTACCGCAGTCGCTTTTTATGTCGGTTTCAAGAACAACTCCTCATACGATCGACTCTGGGAAGGGCGCAAGATTTGGGGCGAGCTGACTAACTACAGCAGGGCATTGGCGAGCTATCTCATCTCCGTCGTTCGAACAGCTGACGGAAAGGCTTCTGCCAGAAGCTTCATCTATCGCCAGATCGCATACGTCAACTTCTTGCGGATTCAACTTCGCAAACGCAATGTCTGGGACGATTCGCACATCTACACGAAGATGACAACTGAATGTTTCAGCAATAAACCCTTTGATGTAGAAAGAGAAGAGATCTTCGAAACCTTCTGCACCAAAGATGAAGCCGAGTATCTGCGCAGCAAGCGCAATATTGCCAAAGAGCTTTTGTTCTGCCAGATGCAGGCGCTCGCTTCTTTCAAAGCCGCCGATTGCATTGATTCTTATGAACACTCGGACATGATGCGCATGTGCGCCGAGCTCATGGCTCAACAAGGGAAGGCAGAGCGAATAAAGAGCTTCCCATTCCCTCGACAATATGCGTTCTTCAGCGAAGTCTTCGTAATCATCTTTGCGTGTTTACTTCCCTTCGGATTAATCGGAGAATTCGCGAAGATTGACGAGAGCTGCGCCTGGCTAACCATCCCATTCTCCGTACTCATCTCATTTGTCTTCTTCACCATGGAGCGCGTTGGCGACACGAGTGAAAACCCGTTCGAAGGCAGCCTCAACGACGTACCGCTGACCGCAATATGCCGAGCAATCGAGATCGATTTGAAAGAACTCCTGGGCGAAAGCGACTTACCCGCAAACATCGAAGCCGTCGACTTCGTACTGATGTGACTGTTCGCGCCTCTAAGTGAACTGATTCAATTTTGCTCACGGCATCGTCATAATAATGCTCGAAGTTTCATGGTTTATATCTGAAGAAGCCATCCACAAATCGACGGACAACACCTATTATACAAATGTATCGAACAGGAGCCGAGCTCGGCTGCCCCTACGCCAAAAGCAATCTAGCCGAAAGATACCACCTTGGCGCCGGCGTCGCCTTAGACAAGCAGAAAGCGTTACAGCTCTATAAAGAAGCCGCAGAAGGGGGAGACAAGGTAGCACGCGAAAAGGTGACCGGCATCGAAAAGGAATTGCGCTCCGCCGAGTAGAGCGTCCGTTCTAACTGAAACCAATTTCCGTGCTGATATACTCAGTGCATGTTCAAAAATCTTTTTCGCACAAAACATCAGAAAGAGAGCGTCAGCCACATCGCTATGTTCGAAAAAATCGAACAACTGTTGGTTGAGGCAGCTGAGCTTGCTAATTCCAACATAACCGACCATTTGCTTAAAATTCAGGTTCGTTCGGATAGAGCCGAAGATGGACGCTCGAAGAACAGTTCAGAACGCCGGGCGTTGCTCGCCAACGCCGAGCGAGCTCTTTCATTGAAGGCGACGGGCAGTTTGGTGGAAATTTACCTGATGCCGGCGTCGCAAGCGCTTCTGATTCCTGAAAGCGAATATCCAAGTCGAGTCAAGTTTAAGTTGGAAGAGCGCATAATAGACAGCAGACCCGCGTGGCAGCTCGACGATTCCGAAATCGATGATGCCGTGCTGCGTCTGGTCGTACTCGCCTCGGTCAACGACCTGCTCCGAGAAATCAAAGCTTTTGAACAGGGTGAACTCAAGTTATCGGTTGGCGAAGTCAGTCTCAGCAGTGCAGTGCGAGATCTCATAACCGATCGCAACCGCCTCAGCTCGCTTCTGATTCAAGAACAGGAGCGCACATACCGCAAGCTCGCGATGGAGCTTCACGATGATGTATTGGGCGACCTGATGTTGTTGTACCGCGATCTGGAAGCGGAACAGGTCGACATGAATGAGGTAAAAACAGATCTCCTCGCCTCGATGCAAAAGCTCAGGAAGTTGTGCAACGATCTGAGTTCCCGCGAAGTCGAAGACTGGGGTTTTTGCAATGCTCTCACTGAGCTCTGTCAACGCAATGCTACCAGAAGCGGTATCACAATTCGGCTTACAGGCGACAACGACTTACCTGATCTGCCGCACGAATTGTCGCTGCAAATTTATCGAATCGTTCAAGAATGCCTTAACAACGCCATCAAGCACGGCGAAGGCCCAGAGATAACAGTGGAAATTGCACAGAAGGGCTCCGAGCTCAGAATTCGAACAATGAGCAGCGGCTCGAAAAAACCTTTCGAACTGTCAAATCAGCAGTCAAAACTGGGATTGCGAATAATGCACGAGCGTGCTGAAATTATTTCGAGCCTCGGCTTCCCTGCCAATCTGGACGTCGAGAGCGATTCGAAAAACTGGGTCATCACATTATTCATCGATATCTCCAGAGCATGCACACAGAGCTAGCCGAAGGAACAATCGTCGATCAGCGGTACAAGATCAAGAGGCTTCTGGGCCAGGGTCGGTCGGGAGCCGTGTACTCCGCACTCGATTCCCAACTGGCGCGCGACGTCGCATTGAAGGTGCTAAACAAAGAGCTTTTGCAAGACAGCGCCTTCGCCACGCGTTTCGTTAGAGAGGCTCGCGTTCTCGCCAGCATCGACCATAAAAATATCATGCGCTGCTTCGATCTGGTTTTGGAATCTGAAGCGGGAGCGTACCTGGTCTCGGAGCTCGTCAACGGGAAGAATCTTTTTGAGTTGGTAAAACAAGAGGGTCGGCTCAATCTCGACGATGCCCTCGAAATCGTAATTCAGACCCTTGACGGCGCCGAGGAGCTGCGACTGAAACAGCTCGTGCATCGAGACATCAAGCCGTCCAACATCATGATCGATTGGACGGACAATTCGAGATTAGCAAAAATCATAGACTTTGGACTGGTCGGCTTCGGCACGGTAATGGGCGATCACGGAGATCTGAAGATAACGAAACCAGACATGCTCCTCGGGACCCCACCGTACATGAGCCCGGAGCAGATCCGCGGACAGGAGCTCGATCACCGCTCCGACATATTTTCGATCGGCTGCATGTTGTACAGGTTGATCACGGGTGAAACCCCAGTCGGCGCGGATACATCATTCGAGACAATGGTGCAGCAACTCACTCGTATTCCAAAGCCTCTTTCGAACTTCGTGGAAGGGCTGCCAGACGGACTACAAGAAGTCGTCTCCAGGGCTCTGGCGAAAGACCGAGAGCAACGCTATCAAACTGCATCACAATTCAAAGATGCTCTTTCTGAGATCAAAGGCCGCATCAACCTGAAAGCAGTCGATCAATCGGTCTGCCGCATCTGCGGACGCCCAAGAAAAAGCAAAATCACCAACGCCTCGATTACCGGATGGATATTCTCGTGCTCCTGTCAGACCAACGCTACCAACGATTTGCCGCCAATCTGCGCGACTTGCGGCAAGACAATCGTCGATAGATCGACTGGCACTCTCACTCAGTGGCTGTTTAAATCCAACCACTGCTCATGCGACTCTCCGATACGGCACACTCCTCAGCCCAACAGCGCTCCCATGCTAGAGCGCAACGACTCGGATGTGGAGTCAAGCGAGCACGACGAAAGTCCCCGTCAAGCCACCGAACTCCGCGAAGATCGTAAGGCATCACCCCGATACGGACTTATCGTCTTCACTCTCTTCATTCTGATCGCCGTGCCGTGCCTGCCACTTCTCATACCAACCGAGAAGCTGGATCAGCCTGATACAGCTATTAAGCTGGTCGCTACGAAGTCGGACGCAGTCGGAATGTTCATGGACAAATTTGAAAAAATACCGCTGCGAATTTTCGTAGATAAAAACGGTCTGTGGGAGACCCAGGGTCTTGACCTGACCAACGCCGACCTCATACGGGTAAAGGAGCAGATCGAAGCCTTTGGCCCCATGCAAGCTGCTCGCAGAGAAAAGAAGCCCTTGCTGGGCAGGTTGAAACTCAACAAATGCCTCCTGGACGGCAACGGCGGACTGGAAGTTCTCAAGGACCTCAACCTGGTCAAACTGGACCTCTCCAATACCGCTGTCGACGATTCCGCCATCGAAACTCTCAGTAGTTTCCCGATTCTACAAGACCTCAGTATTCGCAAAATAGACAACCTTAGCGAAGAGGTCGGCGAGCAGCTCGCAAAACTCAAGCAGTTGCATACATTACGAATATCCGGTCGCGGTATCACCCACAATACCGTTGCAGACCTCTACAAAATGCCGATGCTGGATGAGTTCGAGATCGGCGAGCTAACGATAACCGCGGAGGACGTAAGAAATCTGAAAAAGTGCAAAAAACTGAGGGCGCTTGGATTCGAGCAGTGCAAAATCGATTCGGACGCCTACGCACAACTAGCCACCATGAAAGGACTTGTGAACCTGAGAATTATCGAGTCGAGTGTATCCGAAAGCGAGGTCGCCGGACTGGCATCGCTCAAGAATTTGCCTGTATTAACCTTTATTCTTTGCCCGGGTCTGACCGAGGAGATGGTGCTATCTCTGCGTAGACAAATGCCCAAAACCCAGGTCGTCAATCATGACAAAACACTATCTTCAAGGATGTAGTACTATTTTTGATACCACACCATACCTAACAGCCCGCTCAGTACAACGCAGATCAAACCATAAGACCAGAGAGGCAAGTGACTCAGATAAGGGAAGAACTCTCTCTTCCCAGACTTACTGCCAAACCAACCGCTGTTGCGCACATATACTGTCATAAAGATAAGTGCGTAAGCGGGCAAAATCCAGAAAGTAAATACAAGCCTGCCACACATTGTCTGCGTCGACACGTCGAGTGTATAAAAACCGAGAAACGCACAGACCATGAATGAGACTATT
Source organism: uncultured Candidatus Obscuribacterales bacterium (assembly GCA_964541355.1). Lineage (GTDB taxonomy): Bacteria > Cyanobacteriota > Vampirovibrionia > Obscuribacterales > Obscuribacteraceae > JADYXR01. The sequence goes on along the minus strand of CAZISK010000127.1, from coordinate 2,899 downwards.
ATCAATAGATCTTTGGTCGCTGAAGACTGCATCGCAAATCCTCTCCCCGGGAACCCTAAGACTAGTCTATCAGCAAACTAAAACATCGCGCCAGCGAGGGTCTAAGACATGCCTCAAAGCGTCAGTTGCACGTGGCAATAAGAATGAAATGACCGGAGTGAGAGCAACAGTTCCAGGCGTGACAGTTTGCAGGGTGCTTTCTTCTTGTGGAATACTTTTGATTCAGATCGAAAGAACCAGTTCATAAGTTATGCGGCGTCAGATAGTGATGAACTGGTGTCGTATAGCGCCCCTTCGACTAACGAATAACTCGAGGAAAACAAAAGTGGATTTTGAAAAGACTTTTTGCGATGTTATAACGATGTTATAGCGACCCGCTAACTTAGAAGCATCAAGTTCTAAGCAGCGGCGAAAAACCATTAAAGTTCTCAAACTTCATCTTACCATTTTCTTGTTGGGAGACTTGGAAACGCGCATATCATGCCGCTCGCGTTAGACGTTTCTTTGTGATGTGGGGATCGAACAGATTGCTTAAATTAGCGATTTCAGATCGACCCGGCTACATAAGGATTTGAATTTTGGCTTCAGAATCCTCTAACCGGAGTTGCATATGCCTGAAAATAACGACAAACCTGTTGCTCGCTCTGACCAACCGGCAGACAATACCAACCTCAGTCAACATCCTACCAACCAGGATTCTTACCGAGAAGCCAGTCGTACTTTTAGCAATGACAATGAGCGCAAGCAGAATGCAGCATCAAACATCTTGCCGGAAGTCGAAATAGGAGACTCCTCAAAAGAAAAGCCCCGAGCAGGCAGTGCCAGCAGCGATAGTGTCGCCAACGGTGGCATACCAGTAAGGGATAGTGGAATCGAGGGTGATACCATTCGCGGCAGAGGAGACGGCTCTGACGCAGCAAGAGAACGCGGCGTAGCCAAGCTACAGAATATCGTAAATCAGGGACTGGATATCAAATTGCAATCCTCCATCCTTTACCATGACAATCCAACCTCTACTGGGCAAGCCGGCTACGACTCGCTGTCCGGGAAAGTCGCGATGGTTACTGACCACACAACATACACTACGGTTGACGGACATAAGGCGACTGCTCAGCCTGGACAGTTCATGATCGGAGCGCAGCAGAAGAACGGCGAATTCGCCTTCCGCGCCTTGACACAAGACCAGCTCAACAGTGCAACACGCATGACAGAAATCAAAGTCGACACGACTCGTGCTCAGACGACATGGTTCAGAGGCGCACCGGCAGAGATCGTCAATCGAGACATTAGCGGTCGATACCTGGTTTCGACCGGGGAGGCTAACGAGACCGTCCCTATGACACCCGAGCGGGAAAGAATCGTCAATGAAACCGCCAAGCCGATTGTGAGCCCTGAAAAGGGCGGGATGCGAGATTTATTTGCAGATCAATCCGGCAACGTTTTTCGCAGAGGGGCTAACGGTCTCGAGCAGCTCAAAAATCGGCATCTGGTGCCACCAAGCGAACTGATGAAGGGTCAAGACTTCACCGCCGGTCGACAGGTTCCGGTTGACGGTCAGATGAAGACAATCAAAGACGTAGCGTCAGACCCAAATGGCGGAAAGCTTGCCATTGTCCCGACAGGCTCCAAACAAGATTTCAGTGGCGCAAAGACGGAGCTAATTGTTCCTTTCGACAAAAATTGCGTCAGGCTTACCAGCCCAGATTTGAAGCATTCAGTCGTCGACCCATCAAACGGCAATGTATATAACCTGATTTACAAAACCGATGGTCAACCTACCGGCATGTCCTTGCGCACAGACGTTGTCGGCAAGACTGAATCACAAACGGCCAACGAATGGCAGGATTTGCGCAACAGGATTGTCGAGATGGATACAGCCGAGTTCGAGATTCCAAAGGAGATCCTGGAATCGGTAAAACCAAAAGGTCCCGAAAAGTACGAACTAAAGATTGGTGACAAATCTTGCGTTCTGGAGCCTGGTAAAGAGCTTACAATCGGACGGAAAGCAGGTTCGGACATTACCATGCATAGGCCGAGTGTCAGCGGAGTCCATGGCAAGTTCTATATGAACGAAAGCGGTCAGCCAGTGTTCGAGAATCTCAGCATGCAGACAGAACTTGGCGCGGGTAGCTGGTTCAAGGAAAACGGCAAATCAGAACTAACCAACATGAAGCGTGGTGATAAGGTCCTACTGAACAACATACAAGAGTTGCATATCGGCGGTGTCGAAAAAGAAGGAAAACACCTCGTTAGCTGTCGTACAGTCGAACCATCCGGCTCGAAAGCGTCTCCACACGCAGCTTCAGACCGTCGCTCTCCAGCAAGCGGCGAACGGAAGCCATCCACATCCGAAGCGCATGCCCCAGCGAAACCTTTCAACCCACTCGAAAGGCAATCGAGGCCAAAAGAAGTCCCGTCCAGTCATATCAAGGAGGTCGGCGTTCTGCCCGACGGGCGGGTAGTCAAACTCAACGAATCCATAGCGAACGACCCTAACGTAGCCCGACTGGAAAACGGGATCTTCAAAGCCGACTATGCGCCGGATCCCGAAAAGTTCTCAAACATAACCAAAGCATTACCGAAGATGGCAGGCAGCGATACCGAATACTTCCTCAAAAAAGAGACAGGAGAGATTTTCCAACTGACTCGCGACAGAAATTCCAGCTCGTGGGGAAGCATGCCGGAGCTAACGGTAGATGCTTACAGACCGACGCGCTCGGATGCGTCACCAAAGAACGATACACGCTCTTCGGATCAGCTCGTCGAGAATGCGCGTGCAGCCATTAGAAGCGCAGAGGCTGGTCAAGCCAGGGATGCCGCTCCGATTCAAGAAGTCAAAGTTGAAAACTTCAACAGAGAATGCGGCGAGTGGCAGAAAGCACTCGTCAAATCCAGGAAT
>CAZISK010000126.1:0-12384 GCA_964541355.1 uncultured Candidatus Obscuribacterales bacterium | reverse complement strand
AGCGGAGTCAATATGCAAACGCTGAAGAGTACAGACAGCAATAGGCTTACAGATATCAAGGAGCGAACAGCCTCGCTCAATTTGCTGATCCTGCTTCTGGTATCGCTTGTGGTGGCGGTCACGGTATTCGCCTACATGCCGGTGTTGTTCAATTTTTTCCTCGGTGACGATTTTGTACACCTGACCTGGCTCAAAGACGCGGTAAAAAACCACGAACTGATTTGGCGCAATTTCCACAGCTCATGGCTGGACGGAACCACCACCAGGTTCTACAGACCGCTTATCTCAATCTTTATGGTCACCGACTACCTGGGCTGGGGACCTAATGGATTAGGATTTCACATAACCAATCTGTTGTTTCATCTGACAGCAACTGTGTTTCTTTTTTTCACGGCACGAATTCTGCTCGATTCCGCCATCGCCCCACAAGAGCGCGCTCCCGGTTCGGCGAGCGGAGCGGCAATTTCGAGGTGGCTATACCCGCTTGCTGCTTCACTGATTTTCGGTCTTTATCCCTTGCATACGGAGGCCGTTTCCTGGATCACAGGCAGAGTTGATGCGGTCGTGACGGCCTTTTATGTAGCGACATTCTACTTCTATCTGCGCTGGCGCACCGGCAGCCTGATCTGGCTAGCTCCATGCGTCGTGTCACTGACATTGGGTCTGCTCTCGAAGGAGATGGCACTTACTCTTCCACCAGCCTTCATCCTCTACGAGCTGGTGCTTGGCAAAAATGCGCTCTTCCGCAACTCCGAAGCGAAGAAAGTCAGCGGTTTGAGCTGGCTTTTGGCGATAGTGAAACCGACGGTATTGTTCTGGTCGATGATTGTCGTCTACTTTGGCGTAAGGCGCTACGCCCTTGGCACCTTCGTCGGTGGCTACGATGATTCTCTTTTCTTCATCGCCGACCTGAAGCATTTCTTCCTGAGCTGGCTACACGGATTGAGGATGTTCCTCATACCGCTCAATAAAGGTCTCATGGGCGCCCACCACGCTATAACTCGAATGTGGGAGCTCAGCCTTATCCTTTGTGGTGTGACGCTCTGCCTCAATCTGGTGATGGAGAAGAGGCTTTCACGCCTCTTGGTGTTCAACATCTTCTTCCTCGGACTGTGCTTCGCGCCGGTCTACAAGATTTTCACCATTGCCGACGACCTGCAGGGCGCAAGACTGGCTCATGTGGCCACCGTTGCGCTCAGTCTCTTATTGGCTATGTCGGTTATAGTCCCGGCAAAGGCAAAGGTGCGGCTCAAGGCGATCGGATTCGCGTCGCCAGTGTGGCGCTTCGCGCTGTGCGCATTTTTCTCGTCGGCCTGCTTTGCCGCGCTCTGGACCAACAACCAGGCATGGGCCAACGCCGGTCGCGAGTCCAACGCCATCCGACAGGGGCTGTCCACCCTATACAAAAACATCGAAGGCGATCCACAGGTGCTTCTCCTGAGCCTCCCCGATCAGATAGACGGTGCCTACATCTGCCGAAATGCAGTCTGGGGAATGACCAAGGCTCCCCAGTTGGAGCGCGATGCCTGGAACTGCCTGATGCTCAACAAGTACGAACAAATAATGCCTTTCGGATACTTGCGCGACTCTCTATTTCAGGCGAAAGACAATGTCAAAATCTTTTTCTGGGATACAAAACAAAAGAAATTTCAGCCGGTTGCACTGGAAAGCGAACCCAAAGGACCGACACTGTTTGAAGGTGGAAGTCTCAAGGAAGTTCTCTCAATCAAGAATGGAACCGGCTCATGGGAGAAGAACGGTTCGCTCGAGATTCGCGGCGATAACTCTAAAGACGGCAAGCCGGAGCTGATTCTCGATCTCGGCAATCGAAGCGCATTCGATATCGAATTCGTCTGCATCAAGATTCGCAACCTTGATACTACCGGCGGTTCACTCCCCCAACTCTCGGAGGGCGCCGATCTTCTGTACACCAACGATGTCAGTCCTGAATTCTTCCTGCCTAATAGAACTCATGCCGATTTCAACCCGGAAGCCCAAACAGAGGAATTAATCTTTCCATTGCGAGGGCTGCCGGAATGGTCCCTGGGCGGAAAGACTCATCCGTTTAAACTCAGATTGCCTCACAACTGTCACCTGGCTATTGATGCAATCGAGATCGTCAACTCCGATCGCTTGATGCCTCGCCTCACATTCGCCAACTCCGGCTACATGGGAACTAAAGGCTTCCTGCACCTTTCTCAAAAGGAATCAACAGCGATTGTCTCGGTTGACGCTAGCAAACAACCGCGGGCAGCCGGGATTGTTCTCGAGATCACGCGACCGAGTCTATTGTTTGAAAGCCAGAACACACCGCAGCCGAGCAAGGTCACGATGAAGGAGCTGCCCAGCACCGTATCTGGCGAAATCCAGCTAAAAAGAGAGATGTTTCCTGCCACAGGAATGTATGAAGCTCGCCCCTGGGCTGTCGATTCGGAAGGAAGGAGAATCGGCGTAGCCGGCGATCATTTCGTTATAACGGTCGATTCATAGTGGCGCGATTCATTTGCATTTTTCCTTAATTACCCGCACCTTGTCGGCTATCTTTTGGGCTTGTTGAATGCGTCCTTCAGAACGAAGTGATGCTTCATAAGGGATCAGTATCTGAAGCTCCAGATTCTTGTCCCTGTTGCTGCTCACCTTCTTTAAGTGAAGCGCTTCTTCGAACATTTCATTGGCGGTTTGAAACTGTTTTTTTGCCGCATAGCAGTTGCCCAGCTCCGCATATAAAAGAATTACGGCGGCGTTATTGTCCGACCGAAGCTCCCGGGATAGCTTCAATTCCTCATCAAGGATCCGTATTTCCAGGTCAAAATGCCGCGCTCGAAGCGGACTTAGAACCAAAGGCAGTTTCGCATCCGTGAGGATCAATAGCGGCGACTTAGAACTCTTTCGCGCAGTCTCTAACTGACGGGCTGCTTGATCGGGTCTATTTTGCAAATATAGCGCTACGGCGAGCGTGTAATAAGTCATTACTCTGCCGCCCAGGTATTCGTGTTTGAACATGTCGCGCGAAAGCTTATCCCGGAGGAACTCTTCAGCCTGAACATGACGGCCGGTCCGATTGTAGATACAACCGAGAAGGTTCATCACATTGCAGGTCCGATCGTTCGGTTTGAAAAAGGATTCCAGGTAACGATTGCAGTATCTCTCGGCATCATCATAGTTTTCAGTTAGGAACGAGTAGTGAGCAGCTCTATCAAGGTCCATCATAACGATATTTGATTTCGCTCCGAAGACGGCGACATCCTCTTCCAGAATCTTGTTGAACAGCCTGGAGGCGTTGGCATAACAACCGTTGTCCATGTATCTGAAAGCTAAGGTAGTCTCTTGAAAAACTCGAATTTGATCATCATTCGAGATCGCCTTCTCCTGGGCTGGACGCGAAGTTGCCTTGTAGATCTGCTTCAGGTCTTCCACTGCAAAATGGATGTACTTCGGAAATTCCAAACCAGAGGACGACCTACCACCAGCAATTATATTCAGAACAACCGACTCGGCCTCATCGTAACGCTTCAACACGAGCAGCCAGTCAACATACTCGAGCAACAGACGATAGTAGACGACATTCGACCCGACCACATTGATATAACTGGGCAGACCTTTTTCGAATGCCCTGACCGCTTCAGCGAGGCGACCTTCTCGTGCCAACGTTTTGGCATGACCAAGGTAGGTCTGCCAGAGCTTTCTATCCGCCTTTCTAACTTCGGAAGCGTTGCCTGCTCCGGTAGTGCGGTCACGCTCCAGGTCGGCTATGACCTGCTGGTAAAGAGCATCACCATTCACTTTCGCATCGGTGTACTCCGGCGAGGGCTGACGCCCGGCTCGACGCGCGATGAGAGATAGATCAAAGAGAGCCCGGCGCTTCAAAGTGGTGTATGCAAAGCTCCGATGGCTCGCATCGAGTCCATAGACCACCTCATCCAGGTAGGATTCCGCCCTGCGGTCCTGCCTCATGAGCATACAAGTATGACCTAGTTGATCGAGGGTTTCAAAACACTCTAAGGAATTGGGCGCACACTGCCTGTAGTGCTGCACAGATTTTTCGTAGGCTTGCACAGCTTGTCCGAAGCGTTTTTCAGCGTACTCTCCATCGCCGAATTGCCTGTATGCTTCTGCCAGGAGCTTGCGAGCTTTGTACCGGGCAGGCAAGTCCGTACCAAGACCGAGCAAGCGTTCGTAAATTCTTATTCGTTCTGGAACATTCCCCCTCTTTGATAAAAGGTTCCCCAGATACTTTGTGGGACTAGCGACCCATTCATACTTGTATTCTGATGATTCATCAAAGTTCTCGAAATTGTCGAATGCTAATTTAAGATACGCAATTGCTTCCCTATCACGGTTGAGCCCAGTAAATGCGTTAGATAGGTGGGCAGCGCATCTACCAATCCGGCGCTTATCATACGGATACTTACTCTGCAAAAACTTGAGAGCCCGTTGGAAAAGCTCGATAGATTCCTCATCGTCGAGAAGATAGGACTTCATGTATGCAAGCTCCATGAGGAGATCGCAATAGACAAGGCTGTTGACGCCGCGGGTGGCTGCTTGCTTGTCGACGGCAGCCTGAGCACATTCGATGATGGTTTCAAGAAATGCCCAGGCAAGTTTAGGATTAATCGAAGTCAACGAAAATCGCTCGGCTTCCAGGTTCATCCGCAAGGACAGAGTACCCGAATAGATTTGCTCGTCTCTTAAAGCCGTGGCAAACACATAATCGACTGCATTCTGACGGTACTGCGCGGCCTCCTTCGGGTTATTTTCATACAAACAGAGTGCAGCAAGGTCGCCATAGATATGGAAGACTTCCGGCTCGGCATTCTTTCGAAGTGTTCTGGCTATCGCCAGAGCTTCCTTAAACATTCGTTTGGCTTCCGAAATTTTTCCCCGGCGCTCATTCGTCACTGCCAGCCAGAAGAGATCATAATCAAGATCAGGAAAGCCTGGTCCGAACTTTTTCAACACCTTCAGTTCTTGCAAAAGAAACGGCTCCGCCGCCGCCAAATCCTTATTCCGGATATGGATTTGCGAAATGCGACGTAAACTTTCGCTGTACCTCGGATCAAACTCATTGAACTGTTTTGCTAACGTCAACGCCTCCCGGGCGGAGTCCAGCTCTTGCTGGTGATTTTTCGGGTCGATCACGCTGTCGGAGAAATGCCGAATCCAGGCCTTGCTAGACTCGATCTCCGTCCGTCCACTTTGAACTAGCATCGTATTCGATATCAATACCACGTTCAGTATTAATACCAAAAACGATACCACCCTCGTTGGTCGACCGGCCGTTTTTAGCAAGGACAATTTTTTCATTGCTTAATCCGTCCCTTCAGTCGACCAGATCTGGCTTCGAGCCTGACAATCTCTGCCCTCATCCGGTCAGCTTCTTCCTCCCGGCCCTGAGAACGCAAGACTCTTTCGCACTTAGTCAATGAAAGCAGGCGTAACTGTGAGCTGTCCTCAACTTCGCTCTGTCGCTCAAGCGTGCTCAGAGCATTTTTATACAATTTCTCACCCTCTCCGACACGACCAAGCACACAGTTAATATCGCCCAGCTCCGTTTGCATAAGCGCATAACCAACGGTAGGGCTCTTAAGCGAGACTCGCTGCTGCAACTGCATCTCCTCGAGACAAAGCCTTTCCTCGTCTTTTACGTGGGTCTTTCTCAACGCGGAGGTCATAAGTACCAGCTCGCTTCCGACAGTATCCAGAGCCGAGCCCCGAGCGCTTTCTTTGCGGGCCCGTCCTATGAGCTCGTAACCCTCCTTGGTTTTACCTTGAAGTATCATAGCCAACCCCAACCCATAGTAAGTTGTCACCGTATCAGCAACGCTCTTCGGCCAGTGCGGATTGGCAATTGTCCGTCGATAGATCTTTTCTGCCTCTTCCGGTCGACCCAGTTTCAGATATGCAGTAGCCAGACTATTGTGAGAAGGCACATATCGAACCGAGTGCAGACGCTCCAGCTCTTCATAGACAAGACTGTCATGGACGGTTTTTTCAAAATCGAAGGCCCGGGTATCGCAATCAATTAGTCTCTGATACGTTCTCAACAAGGCAGAGGACTCCGAGCCAAAAATGGAAGAGTCGTCAACGATCACCTTGCGCAGTTTTTCTTGAGCGAGATCAAACAAGCCCTGGTTCACCAAAGCTACGCCTTGTGAAAAATTTCGGCCAACCTCATAAAAGCGGGAGGGAAGCAACCTGCCCGCCTGCGCTGTCCTGCCCAGCCTGGAATACACAGTTTTCAAAAGCGACGTTGCCTCTCCAAGTAATCTCACCTTCTCTGAGGCCTGGTCGGATCGCATCGCGCAAATGCAGTCTTCCAGATAAGATCTCGCCGTTTTCAGATCACCCAAACTGATTTGCACTCTAACAAATTGGAGTTCGTGTTCGAAAAACTCCAGCCCTCGCGCCCCCGCACGATCGAACTGCGACAAACCCAATCGATACTCAATCGAAGACTGCGCCAGTTTTCCTTCGTCGCGCAATGTGGCCGCATGTAGAGTGTAAATCTGACCTAACTCCTTGTGTAGATCGAAGGCTCGCTCGGGCGTTGCGGACTTGATCCTGGCCAACTTTCTTTTCACTGCTCCTTCGAAAATCTTTTCTGTTTCGGTAGTTCTCTTTACTCTTTCGGCCTCTTCAATCATTCCGCGCGATCGATAGATCTTGCTTAAATGCAAGCCTGCACGTCTTGCTGTAAACTGTCTTACGTACACACGGCTATCGTTGGCTCTGTTAACGACCTCCTCAAGTGCAGCCTGCGCTTCCGACATCCGATTAAGAGCCTGGTAACAAATGCCAAGGTTAAAGACCGTTCTAAGATACTCCGACTCATACTGCTTTTGTCGCCCGAAAAAATCGCGCGCTCTCAAATGATATGCAAGCGCAGCCTCCGGCTTTCCGTCGCAAAAAAGTCTGTTTGCTTTCCAGTCGCATAACAAGGCCAATTTCACCGACAAAGGCTCGAACTTGCTCGGACCTAGTCTAGACATGGCGGCATCGAGCAGTTCGAAACTCTGCTCCGGCATGCCGATCATTCCGTTGATGTCGACCAAACGATTAACGGCCTCGAGGTAATGAGTATCTGACTCTCTGTCGGCCGAGCTATTGTTCATAATCCGAAGCGCTTCGGAATACCATTTTCTCGCCAGATATAACTTTCCACTCATTAGACAGAGCTGGGCAAGGAGAAGCTTTGCTTTGCCGATTTCATAATCGTTTTTCGGTGATTGCTTCTCGAGTATTGCCAGAGCTATCTGATTTAGATCCATTGCCTCGTTTAGATGGCCCGAACTGATCTTGTTCTGGCATGACTCTCCAAGCAGATCGAGATAGACTTAGGAGTTCTCTCCGTATCGCTTTTTCCCGAGTGCGAGAAGTTCGATGTAGAACTGATCGAGCATTTTATTGAAAGCGGTATCAAGACGACCGTTCACTTTTAGATATCGATTTCTGGTTTTAAATACGTCGAATCTAACGGAAGCTGCTGCGTTGCGTATTTTAAACCGGTCCCCTTTACGACCCATAACATAGCGTGCGGCGCGCCTGGCCATAAGCGCTGCTGCATCGTCCTTGTCCTGCACGAAGAGGGTGGCTGACAGATATGCCGAGACCAGTGCTGTATCCGGTCGCGTCTCTCTGGCATAGCGATTGCAAATCGGCAATGCCTTTTGGAAAAATTTGGCTGCTCTCTCGTAATCACCTTTTCGTGCGTTGGCAATACCCAGATAGAAATAGTCATAGTCCAGATCGGGAAACTGATCGCCCATCTGGCTCAGGGCATTGAGCTCATCCGTCAGATACGGCACGGCAGCATCTATTCGCCCGAGACCGATATATACACTGGCAATCATTCGCAGAGTCTCGGAATATCGCGGATCTAGCGAGCTGAAGCCACGGGCGATGCCGAGTGCACTCTTATAGGTTGCGAGGCCTGAATCGGTTTGCCCCCTTGCGAATTGCTCCTGTGCATCGCTGATAAGACGCCACCAGTTTTGCTCCATCTTCGCCGCTAATCGGGGCGACCCAAGTGGAATCAAAGTCATAATCAACACCGCTACAAGCGGTAGAGACAAAGCACGAAAGCTTGGATGTCGTAAGACTCTCTTCAAACTCAGATTTTACTTGCCAACCATCGATTCCAATTAGAAATCGTGCCGAATCCACGGATTTTTTGAGAACAACGCCTGGGACTAGTATTCCACATTTTATCGGGGCTGCACCTGCTAGAATTCTGATAGTTTTCAAGCCACTAATCAGGTATAAGCCCGTCGCCAGGCAAGACATGCTTCCTAAGCCAGAAGATCTCAAAACCTCGCAAAAGGGCGCCATGCTGGTCGGAGTACCGCTTCTTATCGGCTCCACCTTTTTGTGCATCATGTGCACCATGGTATTCGGCGCGCAGCAACAATCAATGAAAGAAGCATACACAAAGAGCATATTGTTGCATCAACAGAAGATCGACACACTGATGATCGATTCCTTATCGGCAGCCTATAACAGCGTTCTTATCAGAAGTGAGTCTCCGACGTCTCCGCTCAAACAGATTTCCAACGAGCTCGATAAAGAGTTCGACACCTTACACAGTCTGGTCAAAGATGACAAAGCTCTGGCAGAGCGCGTACAAAGGATGCATAAAAACGCCACATTCGGAATGTCCGTGGCCCATGAAATCGAGGCCAGCCGTATGGCTGGATCGAGTGAATTCATGCCCATTCAGATGCAGCAGATGATAAATCGCGTGCGCAAGTTTTACGATGAAGGATCCAAGGAACGGCAAGCATTCACGCGATCTTTTGAAGAAAAGCAGCGCAGCGCGCTTCTTACAGTGGATCAATGGCGGGTGGTGATCCTTATCGTACTGATATTTGGAGTGGCCATGATAATCGGTCTCAGCATCGTCGGAGCGTTTTTTTTCGGAACGAGCATGCGCCCTCGCTTGAGAGTAATACTGGACAATTCCATGCGCCTGGCCGCCGGTCAAGAGCTCAATCCACCTTTGACCGGCAAAGATGAGATCGCTCAATTCGACGAAGTCTTTCATAGTATGGCGCGAAGTATGAAAGCTGCCCGCAGAAGAGAACAAGCAATCGTAGAGAACAGCGGCGATGTTATCTGCTCTATCGATCACAGTGATCGATTCACGGCGGTCAACAGCGCTTCATTAAGGGTATGGGGGTATGAGCCGGACGAGCTCATGGGAAGGTACATCGCCGACATCCTTGTCAAAGACGATGTCTCAGAGACACGCGAAGCGATGAAACTGGCACAGCAAAACAATGTCGCCTGCTCCTTAGAAAATCGAGTCAGGCGCAAAGAAGGTTCTCTGGTCGCGATGTTGTGGTCGGTACTCTGGTCCAGTCCGCGCAAGTCATACTACTGCATTGCCCATGACATAACGCAGCGACGCATTCAGGAAGAGATGCTTCAAGAAAGCGAGAAGCGCGTTCAGCTGATCCTGCAGAGCATGCCGGTCGGAGTCGCCATCGGCACCGAAGGCGGGCGAATAGAGCTTGTCAATCAAAAGATGGAGGAGATGTTCGGATATACTGCCGACGAGCTCAGGGGAATGGCTCTCGGCGCACTGTTCCCGCACTCGCCCCTGGCCCAGGAAGAGTTGTTCATCGAAAAATTGCTGGACGCCTCGGCCCAGGGGTTCAGCGAGCTCGACGCCCTGAAGAAGAGCGGCGAGCCATTCCCAGCCCAAATATCCGTAAGCCACTTTTTTATTCAGGGAGAGGTGAAACCACTGGTGGTGATTGCCGACATCACCTCCCGCCGGGAAGTCGAGAAAATGAAACAAGAGATTCTGGCGATGGTCTCTCACGATCTACGCGCGCCGCTGACGACCTTGAACATTACTCTTCAGCTTCTTAAAAGCGGCAGCCTCGGCGAACTCAATGAACGCGGAAGCCAACGTATCGTCAACATGGAGCGCGAAGTAGAGCGCCTCATGGGCTTAATCAACAATCTGCTCGATCTAGACAAAATCGAAACACATGGATTCGAAGTTCGAAAAGAGGTGGTGAGCTTCGAGGCTATAGTCAATCAATCGATGCTCTCTGTAGGCTATCTCGCGGAGAAGAACGGCATTCAGTTAATATCGGAGGTGACTCCTGCGGAAGCATTCGCGGACAGCTCCGGTCTCGTGCAGGTGGTCGTCAATCTGATCGCCAACGCCATCAAGTTTTCACCGGCAGGAAGCACGGTGATCGTCTCGGCTCGTCCGGTCGATACAGGTGTACTCGTTTCAGTAAAGGATAAGGGACGAGGAATTCCGGAAAACCAAATAGAAAGTATCTTCGATCGATTCAAACAGGTCGAGATCATGGATCGGATCGAGAAGAAAGGCACAGGGCTGGGTCTGGCTATCTGTAAATCGATTGTCGAGGCTCACGGCGGCACAATCTCAGTTGAGAGCAAGCCCGGCGAGGGCAGCACCTTTTCGTTCTTAATACCGGTCGAGGATTGATACAATCCATGCGTCTCAAACTTGATGATCTGCCAATTTTTGCAAAGGGACTGATAGTCGCTTCGGTACCGGCAGTGATGGCAATCCTATTTCTTGGCGCGGTCGGTGTGCTCCTGCTTCAGTCTCAGGAGCAAGCGCGTCAGGAAGCCCAGGCAAAAGAGATTCTTTTTATTGTGCATAGACTCGGGCCACTGGGAACCGAGTCGCTCGAACTGGTCTCTCGATACGCGCTCATCAAGGACAACGATTTGCAGGTTCGGTATCGCCAGCTCTTGAAGAGGAAGGAGAAAGAGCTTCTCAAGTTGGAAGCAATTTTGAAAGATGAGCAAGAGATGAAAGAGGAGGGTCAACTCTGGCTCAATACCTTACATCGAGTCTTTCTCTTCGTAGACTCCATCAATGATTCCGTCAAGGACAGCAACGAGCAGCTCGGCATCTTAGCGTTCAACGGCTTCAAAAGACAGATGCAGGGGCTGTTCCCTTATGAAGGGTTGATGAGGAGGACATTTGTAGATCGGTTGATCGAACGCCAGCAGGAAAGTCAGATTAACATCAAGAGAAACAATGATCAGATCCTCGCAATAATGCCAAGCGCTCTGATTACCAACTTGATCATGGGGCTTCTCCTGGCCGTTTACTACAGCCGAGTCATCAATGGTCGCCTGGAAAAGCTCGCCGACAACGCCTCCCGCTTCGCTAATGGACAGGCGCTCAACCCCATTCAACAAGGGCATGATGAGATCGGGCGACTGGACAAAATGTTCCATCGCATGGCAGCGGAGCTTGAAGAAGCTGCGCTCCACGAGCAAGCGATCGTCAACAACGCCGTCGATGTTATTCTGACTTTGACGGACAAATTCGAAATCGCCTCAATTAACAATGCGGCACGCGATGACTGGGGTTACACGCCCGAGGATCTCGCCGGCAAGAATATCCTGACCATCGTCCATAACGAAGACAGAGGCTCCGTGGAGCAGACGCTCACATCAATCTCCGAGTTGAAGGAGGAGCGCTCATTCGAGTGCAGATTGTTGCGCGACGACAGAAGCGCGATTTATACACGCATATCGGCCAACTGGTTAGAAGACGAAAGGCGATACTACTGTGTAGCCCACAATATTACTCAGAGGAAACTGGAAGAAGCGTTGCTCAAAGAAAGCGAGCAGATGATCAGACTGGTTCTGGAAAGCATGCCTCTGGGACTTCTGATTACCGATAGTAACGGACTGATCGAGATTACCAATCTTTCGACGAAACATATGCTCGGTTACCGCGATTCCGAGCTGCAAAATCACAACATCGGCAGCCTCTTTCAAAAACGAGGAAATCTTCAGGAAGACGAGAGATTTCGCAAAATCCTGAACGATACAGCAGATGGTGGCACCCTCGAGGTTTCGATTGCTACCAAATCAGGCGTGGACTTCCCCGCCGAGTTGACTACCAACAGCTTTATCCTGAACAACCAACGAAAGATCCTGGTAGTTCTGCAAGACATCACTCTCAGACAGGAGGTGGAGCAATTGAAGAAGGAGTTCCTGGCTATGGTAAGTCACGATCTCCGAACACCTTTGACGACGATTCTCGGCTCCATGCAACTGCTTCAAGCCGGGCCGCTCGGTACTTTGAACAACAAAGGATATGAGCACGTAGCCGTAGCAGAGGTCGAAACAGAAAGACTGATCGCACTGGTCAACACGCTGCTCGATATCGAGAAATTCGAATCGGGTCAGATGGAGCTGCATCGAGAGCTCGCAGACATCACACAGCTAGGCAAGCAAGCGATCAGCGCTCTCGCCTCGCAAGCCGAAAAGCTCGAGATCGAGCTTTTGCAGATCGTGGAGCTCAGTGAAGATAGAGACCATGATCGTACGCCCGCCGACGAGCAAAAAAGAATCGACAGGCTCGCCCGGATATCT
>CAZISK010000125.1:0-12386 GCA_964541355.1 uncultured Candidatus Obscuribacterales bacterium | reverse complement strand
CCTTGTAGATAAGCCCTGTCTTCTCGTCGAGATGGGAATCTTCCAGCTCCTCCTTCGTAAGCTCGTCTTCATGGATTTCGTAAACCAAGTTCGGAACTTCGAAAGCACCAAAGCGACGCATGTATTCCAGAGGTTTCATGCCTTTGGCTTCGGCTGCCTCCTTCAAGCCTGGTACGCTATTTTCGAATATCCACTGGTAATACTCCTCGACCGAGACTTTCTTCCCCGGGCGATACGGCGACTCGAAATGCTTGCGAATTCCCATTGATCCATCCGGATCGATACGCCAGGAAAGCTCGATCCAGAATTCGTTTTCCTCCCAGACCTCTCCGGGGTTGCTACCGAGTGTGGTACCAGCCGGACCACCCATTCTTTCTTTTGCAACCTTCCTGACCGGCTGTCGAAAGCCGATCCAGGTTGCAGCTTGGGTTTCATAACTGTGCAGGTCATGCCTTTCCGAACCCAATCCCATTGGCAAAATATAGTCGGCGAACCAGGCCGTTTCATTCCAAACCGGCGTCAAAGCACAGTGTATGCCGACTTTCGATTCATCCTTCAAGACATCGATCCAGGTCATCCCATCCGGATTTGTCCAGACCGGGTTATAGACACGAGTGAAGTAGACATCGAGCGTATTCCGTCCCGCTTTCAAGAAATGCGGAAGTAAGAAACTCATTTCGAAAAACGCAAGTGGGAACTCTTTGGGCCAGGTAATCTCGTTCCAGTGCTCGGGATGCGCCGGCATGGTCATCGGCTTAGGAACGAACTTATTCCATGCATTTGGAAACGTACCGCCAGGAGTTGCAATCGATCCGGTTAGAACATTGAGGAAAAAGAGACACCGCGCCGTTTGCCAACCGCCAAGATTCCCGGCGCATGAGGCCCGCCAGGTATGAGTCGAAAATGCGGTGCCTGCTCTGGCAATCTCATCTGCGATGTCGTAGATCGCCTGAGCTTTTACTCCGGACTCCTGTGCTGCAAACTCAGGCGTGTACTTACTGTACATGCTCTCGAGCGCAACCAGGAAGTTCTCGAAGGTCGGCTCCCTATCAGCGGCAAAGACCTTGAGATAGTCTTGCCAATTGACCCAGCGCCGGACGAAGTCTTTGTTGATTCGACCGGTTTTGATCAACTGATATGCGATCGCCAACAACAGAGCCTGCTCTCCACCAGGGTAGCAGGGAAGCCAGTAATCAGCATGCGATGCCGTGTTCGAAAGCCGTGGATCGACAACTGCGATCTTGGCGCCTTTCATCTTTGCTTCGATAATGCGCTGAGCATGCGGATTGAAGTAATGCCCGGACTCGAGATGGGCGCTTATGAGCAGAATGAATTTCGCATTAGCGTGATCCGGACTGGGACGATCGATCCCCATCCAGAATGCATATCCTGCGCGAGCACTGGAGGAGCAAATATTCGTGTGACTGTTGTGACCGTCCACACCCCAGGCCGCAAGAACCCTTTCCGTGAATCCATCCTCTCCTGGACGGCCCACGTGATACATAACCTGGTCACGCCGGCCGTCCTTAATCGCCTCTCTGATTCGGGAAGCAAGCAGATCTACGACCTCGTCCCAGCTCACCTTCTCCCACTGGCCGCTACCTCGCGCGCCCTTGCGCTTCATAGGATAAAGCACCCTTTCAGGATCTTGTACCTGGTTGATAGTGGCAGGACCTTTTGCACAATTGCGTCCGCGAGAGCCGGGATGCTCAGGGTTGCCTTCGAATTTTCGAACCTCCAGGGTTTTCTTATCGACATAGGCAAGCAATCCACAAGCCGCTTCGCAGTTGAAGCAGACCGTAGGCACCAGCATGTACTCTCTGCCGACCTTCTTCGGCCAGGCTTTTGGATCCCACTCCGTCCAGCTGTCCCATCTGTCGTGCGGCGGGAAGAGGGCCAGTTCGCCGACGCGCCGTGCGCCAGGCACGCTTGTGGCCCGCGATACATCGGCTCGTACTTCCCCGCCCTTCATTAGCGAGTCCATCTTCTCGCCGTCATGCTGACAGCTCTTGCAGGCAACACCATGCGCGATGCTCTTCTCGCCCTTGGAAGCATCCAGATCTTTTGCAAATCGCCACTTCGCGGCCAGCCTGTTGAGCCAGGAGCCGAACGTCTTTGGTCTTTGATTGGCGGAGGTCATCGTCTCACCTGTTGGACTGAAAGTTAACTCAAACGAACCGACTGCCCCGCCATGACGAAGCAGTGCTCATAGGCAAGCAGTCCGGCAAGAACCAGACCGGCAACCAGCAGGTCGACCGGATAGGGATGAGAAGCAAGATACGGCAACGGCAGGAATATGAGGAACAGCGGGACGATGGTACCACCGACGATATTGCCCCACCAGAACGTCGTTTTATACGGACCTTTGACCATTAAATCCACAGCCCTTTGTTTAGCCTTGGAGCTGTGCTCCGTCAGGACTTCGCCGCCGAGGGTGATGCCTATATGAAGCATCAGGCAGACAGCAATAACCAATCTGGCGAACTCCACCACACCGGCACTCTGTCCCATGAACCCGGCAGTCGGAATAACCACGGCCGCGCCAGCAAGCACCGCCTGTACAAGCAGATGCAACGGCAGAGCCGGATTTTGCCAGAGGTCTCGGCCCTTGGCCTGGGCGAATAGAAATGCGGTGTATACAGCCGTCATTACGGCTACCGGCATAGTCAGGTGATAGAGCCAAACGGAGAGCTGCTCGGCACCAAGGAAGGTGGCAGCCAGATTGCCAACCAACAACACCGAGTAGGCGAGAATTATGTATGAGCCGATGGCCAGCCATGATTTCCATTGCGGTCTGACAAGGATGTACCAGAATCGCGCAGGTCGATCCAGATCGGCAATTAGCAAGATACCGGTTACACCCAGGTAGATTAAGGCAATAACAGGGGCCACCCAGACCAGCCAACTGGGCATGGCCGCAGGTATTAAGTTGAGCTGCACGCCGGACCAGAACATCCAGGCATAGATGAACACACCCGAGGAGATCGACTTCGTCCAGAGGTATAGACTGACATACTGCGCCCAGGGAATATCGTGATGGACGTCATAGGCAACCTTCGCACCTGTCACCGTATTCAGTGCCGAGGACAACGAGATTCCTGACGGCCTATTGTTGTCTAGCACCGCACCATGCTTTTCGTTGCGTTGCGTAGACCACATATAAAGACCTGACTCGTCGTGCGTTTGAACGTCAGGATTAAGCACTGATTCATCGGCACCGATGTAAAAGCACTTGGGATCGGTGTTTTTCTCGGGTTTGCGTACCTGAGTTTTCTCCCGACCGATAAGCTCGTTAACCTTCGACAGCGGGTCGTCAAGATCTCCAAAAATGAGCGCCTCTTCCGGACAGACTACGACACACGCCGGCTCCAGCCCAACATCCAATCTGTGAGCGCAAAAATTGCACTTTGCTGCGGTTCCGTTGTCCGGATCGATATGAATTGCGTCGTACGGACAGGCTGCGATACAAGCTTTGCAGCCGATGCAGGCATCTTTGTCGAATTCGACGATTCCATCCGGTCGCTGAAACATGGCTGTGACTGGACAGATATGAACGCAGGGCGGATTGGCGCAATGATTGCAACGCAATACTCCGAAGTGGCGTTGTGTATTTGGAAAACTGCCCTTTTCAACATACTTGACCCAAGTTCTGTCGACGCTGAGTGGAACTTCGTTTTCAGACTTACAGGCGGTTGTGCAGGCATGACAACCTATGCACTTTCTTTGATCTATGACCCAGGTAAAATTCATGGAACGATATGCAGCAATTGAATCGGCGTGGTTTGAAACGACAACCAAAGATAGCTTAATTCAAAAGACAAATGTCCAGATTGGCCAAAATT
Source organism: uncultured Candidatus Obscuribacterales bacterium (assembly GCA_964541355.1). Classification (GTDB taxonomy): domain Bacteria; phylum Cyanobacteriota; class Vampirovibrionia; order Obscuribacterales; family Obscuribacteraceae; genus JADYXR01. The sequence goes on along the minus strand of CAZISK010000125.1, from coordinate 8,544 downwards.
TAGAATAGAGAAAACCCAAAACAGCGACAAGAAGGCGCATACAACCGTTTTTGTCGATAAGCGATGTCAAATCAATAGCGGGCCCTTTCGAGCCCGCTATTGTGGGAGACGATGATCTGCAATCGGTTTGCCAACCTCCGTAAGGACGGTTAGCTCAGGGCTATGTCTATGTCTCGAATGTCCAGTCTCACCTTTTGAAGATCGAAGCTGTTTCCATCTAGCTCTCTCTTCAACTGGTCCAGACGCGAGCTGAATTGGTTGTTATCGTTGCGGCGCATGAGATCATCTGTATTTCTCAAGATTGAATCTCGGCTTCTAAGAAGATCCGATTCTTTGTTGACCAGAGTCATCCTGCGGTTTTTCAAAGTGTTGTAAACAGCAGGGTCTGATACAGCAGCCATAGCCGGGGTCTGAAGCAAAATCAGAGCGCTCAAAACGATTGTTATAAGTGTAATTCCAAGTTTTTTCATGATTCCTTTCTCCCTTCGGTTTGTTACTCCTCAGGTATGCCAAAGAGAATAACAATTAAATTGGCATTGTAGAAGTGCCACTTTTGTGTTTGAATACCAGTCCACTTAACACAATATAGGTCGATATGGATTTCCCCATCAATATAAGTACGAATAGCGACCTGCCCCTCCACCGCCAGATATACAAGGAGGTCCGCAAGGCAATACTTTCGGGTCGCCTGCCCAAAGGCAAGCGCGTGCCTTCGACAAGGGAGATGGCAAAATCGGTCGGTGTGGCCAGGGCTACCGTTACCCTGGCTTACGATTACTTACTTAGCGAAGGCTACTTCGAAGCATATAGAGGTAGCGGAACCTACGTCTCCCGGCACCTGCCAGATGAGCTTATAGAAGCCGGTGAAATCGCGCCTCTTGACCAAGACGCTGGGGTATCAGCAGCGCCGGCGGCGAGATTCGCGCCTTCTCAACGGCCAAGACCGCTCTCCCAGTACGGCAGATCGCTACAGTCGACCAACTGGCTTGGATTTCCGGATCACGAGCCGGAAATCCAGTTCTCGTTTGGACGCCCAGACATGGATGAATTCCCGATGCGCATCTGGAGCCAGCTTCTATCCAGACATTGCCGCCAACGCAACCTCAGCCTGCTGGATTGCCCCAGCAGGGCTTCTGGTTACGAGCCGCTACGTCGCGCAATTGCAGATTATCTGGCCAGGGCGCGTGCCGTCGTTTGCGATAAGGAGCAGGTGATCGTGGTCAACGGCTCGCAGCAAGCGCTCGACCTCGTCACCAGGGTGCTGGTCGATCCAGGCGACATGGTCGGCATCGAAGAGCCTGGTTACATTGGTGCCCAGCGAGCGTTTCAAGCACAGGGAGCCAAGCTCGCTCCCATCTTTGTCGATCAAGGCGGCATTCGCGTAGACTATTTGAAATCTCGATTCGACGCATCGACTCCGGAAAATCTGAAATTGCTATACGTCACACCCTCTCATCAATATCCGACGGGAGTTTCACTGACGCTGCCGCGACGATTGGATCTTTTGTCGTGGGCGGGCCGCTCCGGCACAGTCTTGATCGAGGACGACTATGACAGCGAATATCGATATAAAGGAAAACCGATTCCCGCACTGGCTGGTATTGATAGCGGTGCTTCGGTGATCTATATAGGTACATTCTCAAAGGTGCTCTTGCCAGCACTCCGCCTGGGCTATCTGGTAGTGCCAAGGGATCTCATTGATGTGTTTTCTCGCGCGAAATGGCTCATGGATCGACACTCTTCTCTCATCCAGCAACAGGTTCTAAGCGACTTCATTTTGGAAGGACATCTGGAGCGACACATCCGAAGAATGCGCGCGATCTATGGACAACGCCGGCAATTGATGATCAAGGTACTTCAAGGTTTGTTCGAAAAGTCAGTCACTATATATGGTGAGAATGCAGGCATCAACATGCTGGTCAGATTAAGGACCGACGTCCCGGATGACGTGCTGGTAAAGCGCGCCCGCAACCTCGGCGTAGGTCTCGTCAGCACGAGAAATATGTATCTCGGAGATGCGCCTCACGGCGAATTCTTGCTTAACTACGGAAGCCTGAAGGAAGAGCAGATTGTAGAAGGTCTGACACGCTTGCGATCGGCGACCACGGATCGAGACGAACTCTTGCCCGTAGGCAGTGGCTAGACCGCGTCAAGCCACTTTTCTGATTGCACAACTCCATACCCAAGCCATGATCAGCGGCTGGAAAAACAATCGAACCCAGAGCAAAACCACAGGCATCTCCGGAAACATCTCGCTGTGCACCGCCATATGAATATTAGCCGGAAAGACAGCCACCAGGAGCGCTATCAAACCATATCCGGCAAATCGCCGTGTTGCAGCAACCTGCAAGCCTATGCCGCCTAGTATCTCGAATACACCGCTCAGGTATACGAGCTCTTGCGGATATGGAATATAAGGTGGCATGACGCGTACGAAGAAATCGGCTTTGGTAAAGTGCAACACACCGACGCCAATGAAAAGAGCCGACAGGACAATGCCAGATACTTTTCTCCTGGCGGGTGGTGACGCCCTCAACACGATGAACTTCGCGTATCCCCAATCGAATCTAAAGACTGTTTGGACGTGATACCAGTCAAAAATCCTGAGCCGAAGAGTTTAGTCGGCTGGCATCGCTTCAAAGTCTATCGTAACGATGCGATGAAACTGCAGTTCTAACAGATTAAACTTGTTCTGTCGCTGAGAAAGAATCTTGTCAAGGACACGAGACAGCGATTGCTTACAGGAGGCTCATAACCATGCGTCCATCAAAATTCTCACGCAGATTGTTACTGCTGGCGACTTTGTTGACCTTCCTAATGCCTGCGTCGCTGTTTTCGCAGTCGCCGGGTACGGCCAAAGTCGCGACTGTGCTTGACTTGCCCTCATGGAATGACGGTGCGACCAAAAAATCGATTACAGATTTTGTCGAAGCCGTGACAACGAAAGATGGTCCGGATTACGTAAAGCCGGAAGAGCGCATCGCCGTATTCGATAACGACGGCACGTTGTGGTGTGAGATGCCAATCTATCCTCAATTAGTTTTTGCGATGAGCCGCGCTAAAGTGGTTGCGACGACCAAGGGACCAGAGATTCAGAATCTGCCCTTCGTGCGTGCCGCCACCAGTGGTGACATACACACCTTGTCGACGATGGGTCCGAAAGGGACTCAGACGCTCGTCAACGTTCTTCACCAGAATCTGACGGTCGATCAATTCGAGACAATCGTCAGAGAATGGATTGCCGAGGAGAAGCATCCTCGTTTCAAGCAACCGTACACAGACTGCGTGTATCAGCCCATGATTGAATTGATCGCCTATCTGAAGAAGAACGGCTTCACGAGCTATATCGTCTCCGGAGGCGGAACCGACTTCATGCGCGCATGGACTGAAAGGGTCTATGGAATTCCGCCCGAGCACGTGATTGGAAGCACATGCAAGCTTGAGTTCTCCAACTTAGACGGACAGCCAAAACTGATCCGCACTCCCGAAATTGATTTCATCAACGATAAGGATCACAAGCCTGTCGCAATTGAACGTGTTATTGGACGGCGACCGATCGCGGCATTCGGCAACTCGAACGGCGACCTCCAGATGCTGCAATGGACCGCTGCAGGTAAAGGCAAGAGACTGGCCCTTATCGTGCATCATACCGATGCTAAACGGGAATATGAATACGACAGGGACTCGAAGGTCGGCCGGCTCGACAAAGCGCTTGACGAAGCAGAAGAAAAGAAGTGGACCGTCGTCGACATGAAGAACGATTGGAAACAAGTGTTTGCATTTGAGATTGACTGAAGCCCGAGATATTGATGGCTGGCGAACCGAATAAATTTATAGCGAATCGCTACGAGATAGTCTCGAAACTCGGCGTCGGCGGAACGGCCTCTGTCTTTCTGGCCCACGATGAAAGACTGAACCGCGATGTCGCACTCAAACTGCTGAATCGCGATCTCGTCACTCCCGATTCCGCCCGAAGATTTCAATCCGAAGCGAAGATGGCCAGCACGCTTTCCCATCCAAACCTGATCAGTGTATTGGATTTTGGAATCTCCCCGAACAACGAGATCTACCTGGTGATGGACTACATTACCGGGATGACGTTGGCTCAATTCGTAGAGCAACATGGTCCGTTACCGATTGAGGCGGCAGCCGACATTTTCATCCAGATCTGTGATGGGATCGGGCACGCGCATAAGCAAGGCGTTCTACACAGGGATCTCAAATCCACCAATGTCATGATTGCCGATCAGGACTCTGAAGGCACACGAGTTCTTATCCTCGACTTCGGACTGGCAAAGCGCACCGAAGATGGTAGCATCACGAGAACTGGAGTTTTGATTGGCAGCCCTTTGTATATGAGCCCAGAGCACGCCTCAGGTCAGGAGCTAGACGCTCGCGCGGACATATACTCCATGGGGTGCCTCATGTATCATGCGCTGACTGGAATTTACCCAATTCACGGTGACACCGTCCTCGATACCCTTATGAAGCAAACGAACGAAAGCGCACCAACCCTTAAGCAAGGATTGCCGAATGGAGAGTTTTCTGACGAGCTAGAGGAAATCGTTGAGAAATGCCTCAAGAAAGACAGATCCCAACGATACGGCTCGATGCGAGACCTCCGCGAGCGCATCAAGTCGCTGCCCGAACTTCAGGACGCGACGAACATCGAGCCGAGAAAAATGGAGCTGAGCACCAGCGATGGTGAGTCAACACACCCCGAGCAAACGGCTCTAAGGTCAACTAGAACAACTGCACTCATTGGATTTGCTGCCGTGGTGATCGTTGTGGCAAGCACCTTTGTAGTACTTCGACAAGCGTCAACGCCGCCTTCAGAAACACACCCCGTTCCATTAGTGGACTCGAAATTCGAGACGAAAAGGTGGGATCGTATGAGCTGGAATGACGGAATCACCTGGTCTAAGCGATTCGCAATTACAGATGCCGATCTAGCCGACCCAGAACAATTAAAAGGCATTACGTACCTGAGCCTGTGGTCAGAGCCCATTACTGCTAATGGATTGAGATCGATTAGACATTTGCCACTCAAAGGCCTCTATCTAAAAGAAAACCCTGAGATTCACGACCAGGACCTCTCCATTGTCAACGAAATCCAGACTCTAGAGGTGCTCGGTCTGGATACCAACGAACAGATAACGGATGCTGGACTTGCCGAACTGTACAATTTAAAGAACCTTCGCATTCTTTGTTTGTCAGACAACAGCTTCACCGATAACGCATTTGAGACAATAGGCAAGTTTCCGAAACTTGAAATTCTTTATATCGACGGTGTACCAAATGTGAAAGGTAGCGGTCTGCATCATCTTTCAAAGCTGAAACACCTTGAGAAGTTGTGTTTGGATCTGAATCCACAAATTCTACCCAAATATTTGGAATCGCTTGGACAGATAAAAAGTTTGAAGACACTTTATCTATGTGATACACACGCAGACGGAAATGTACTGGAGAAGCTGTCGACCCTGCCCTACTTGAGCGAACTCGATGTAAAACGAGCAAACATTAGAGACAAAGACGTGCCACTTTTTCAAAAATTTTCGTCTCTAAAGGTCCTATACATTAGCGACAACAACTTATCCCCAGATGTGTTCGCCCAGCTTAAAGTTCAGAGCAAATTCAAAGTTACTGAGCGTGAGCATTTGCAGATTGAGTTTTTGAACAAATTGAACTAGCGCTTAGCAATGGGCCAAGGAATTCGAAGGAGCGTCCATGTCAGCAAAGAAACAGACAGCCAAAACGAGCAAGGCCAACGATAGCAGAAAGGAGAAGCCGAAAGTCGAAGCCACGACCGGTAATGTCAAGGAATTGCTTGATCAGATCGACAACGCCGGCAACAGTGCGACCTTGCAGGTTGAAAGTGCCGAGATTGCATTTTCAAATTTCGACAAAGTACTCTGGCCTGGAGATGCAGACAACAAGCCGGTGACCAAACGCGATTATGTTCGTTACCTGTATCAAGTGTCGGAGTATGTGTTGCCGCATCTAAAAGATCGTCCCATTACTCTCATCAGATACCCGAATGGAGTAGACGGAAAGCGCTTCTTCCAAAAACATTGGGAGCACAAACTACCTGAGTTTGTCGAAGTCGTCGATCTTTTTTCCGAACACAACAATGCCGATGGAGAGTTTTTGCTATGCAACAATCTGCCCACCTTGCTGTGGCTCGGTCAGCTCGCCGATCTCGAGCTGCATACAGTCCACACTCGAATCAGCGCGGAACCTGACGGTCACGACTTGCCACGCACCTTCACCGGTAGCCTGAAAAACATTGACAAATCGCTGATGAATTTTCCTGATTTTGTCGTATTGGATCTGGATCCATACATGTACAGCGGCAAAGAATCAAAGGGTGAAGAACCTGAGCTTCATGAAGCCGCATTCAATAAAGTCTGTGAAGTCGCACTTCTTCTCAAAGACACTCTTGATCAGCTCAAACTAAACACATTCGTAAAAACATCTGGACGTACCGGACTGCATATTTACATTCCGATCATTCGAAACATTGATTACGACACCGTCAGGAAGGTCGCAGAGACTGTCGGCAGACACCTCGTGAATACGCGACGCGACGAAGTCACCATGGATTGGGCTGTCAAAAAAAGAACAGGCAAGATTTTCTTCGACTACAACATGAACGCCCGAGGAAAGACACTGCCGTCACCATATTCGCCGCGCAATTCCAAACAAGCTACGGTCTCTGTTCCCGTTGACTGGTCAGAGCTTTCGAAAATCTATCCGACCGACTTCACGATCTGGACAGTACCGTCGAGACTGAAAAAAAAAGGTGATCTCTGGAAGAACATTCTCGATGAAAAAAACGATCTGGAAAAATACGCCTCTGCACATTAATGCCGAGAGACAATGTTTACACCATCAATCCATCATCTGGAGCGCGCAAGTCTGCCGGCATTTGTTCGACCGAATCGAGTGTAAGAGAGCAGCTACACCAATAGAAGAAGAGCGAACATCGGTTTGAAAGTAGAATAACTAAACATTTCATGGATTGACGACTCGACCCGCACGCGCTCTTAGCGAGAACGAAAAGGCCGTTTCACCAGCTTGCTCGAACAGATCAGCATACCGGTTAAGCTCTGCCGCCAGCTCAGGCGATCTCAGACCTAAAGTCTTTTCCTTGAACTTCAGGTGTTCGTGTGCCAGGTCCCTGGCTTCTTCAACCTTCCCCTGAGTGAGCAGATTGAAGATCAGGAAGTCCTCAACGTCATACTGATTAATCGGCGTGACAGTAGTGCCATTGACAGTGACACTAGCCTCAGAGGCGCGCCGGAAATAGCTTTCTGCCTTGTCGAAAACTTTCAAGTTGGTGCACGCCATACCGATCTCGGCTAACGCATCGGGTAAATCCTTTTCAGGCGGTGACTTTCCTCGACTCTCGAAAATGGCAATCCAGTATTCGTATTCCTTGATAGCTCTCTGCCATTGTTTCAAACTGAATTGCAGCCTGGAATAAAGCAGCACGATTGGAGCATCCTCATCCGGTACTCCGCCCCCGATCTTCCTGGCTTGCATACCTTCTTCTATTAAGGTAGCAGCGAAGGCACGCTCCGTCTCTGTTGGTTGACCCGAAGTGAGAATGGTGGCAATCCGATATGTTCGCGCAATTAAATCGTTGGCTACCGCCTTGTTACCGGTCTTCAACGCAGACAGGGCGATGAAATGCAACACAGCAGCTTTCTTTAGATCTTTAGACGCCAACCTGCTCTCGGCCAGGGTGGTAATCTGCGCTATCTCTTCCTTCTTAAGTCTCGCTGCGGTAGCGAACGAACGGGCGCTCTCCACTGCCGAACCGTACTTCTTCTGCGCCCAGAGGACCAGCGCCTGATCAGCCATTTGCTTAATTACCGGCTTCTTTACTATCCGCAAAGGCAGCTCGTCATCCTGAAAACCGCTTGTACTGGAAGTCCGAGATGGGGCAGGTTCTCGTACATTGGGATCTTCAGCTGCAGCCGGGCAGGTCATCCCCAACCCTAGCCAGGCTATAAGAGCCAGACTGGGTAAACTGCTCCGGATTGACACTGGCAGCGGTCCTCGGATATTCATCGGCACAATGCGTTTGAGCAAATTCGTACTCCAAACCGGTCTTCTAATCGACTGTTACTGAGCTAGTATGAATGCCGGGTATAAGGCCAATAGTCTCCAGTCACTGAATTTCTTTCTCAGTATAAAATGAACAGCGATTCCGAGCACTCAAGTTGCCCAAAGTGTAGCAGGCCTCGACGTCAAGAACGTCATGGAAGCATCACACAATGGTTGGTACTTTGCCAGTGCGAAATCGCCGATTCCCTCTTGCACAACAACGAAGCGAGCCCCATCTGTCTCGACTGCGGCAAACGGTTGGTTTCCGGTCGCGCCGGCAGTCTTACCCAATGGATTTTCGGCAGCGAGGTCTGCTCCTGCAACAAGCCGGATTTCCTGCCTGCCCTTCAGCCGCAGTCACCTCCGGTTACCGATAGCGCAATTCAACAGCACGAGACAGCATTGCTGCGTGGTGCCGACAACCGGCTCTTC
>CAZISK010000124.1:0-12404 GCA_964541355.1 uncultured Candidatus Obscuribacterales bacterium | reverse complement strand
TGATCTTCGAATGCTTGACGGGTCAGTGTCCATTCGAAGGCGATAATTTTCTAGAGGTTGTGTTCAATCATATTAATTCAGCTCCACGGCGATTTCCCAATCCCAGCCCGGCCAACCTCATGGTAGAACCAATCGTATTGAGAGCGTTGGAGAAGAGCCCGGATCACCGTTATCAAGCCATGCTCGACATGCGCCTGGAGCTAGAACGATGTCTGGTCAAGATTTGTAGTGGTGTCAGCGACGATACCGAAGGCGAACGCGAATTAGACGATGACTTCGAATACTGCATTAAGCGTGCCGAGTCAGGCGATGTAAATGCGCAGTTCGATTTGGCTCTATTCTTTCGATTTGGTCACTTCGTCGAGTCCGATGATGAGATTGCATTCGAATGGTGTCTCAAGGCCGCACGTCAGGGACTGGCTTCCGCTCAGAGTTTTGTCGCCGATATGTATCGATTCGGCTGGGGCGTAGAAATCGATTTGGACCAGGCGCACTACTGGTATAGAGCCGCCGCAGAGCAGAACTCTCCTGATGCAATGGCGTGTCTGGCTTTGATGTATGAGATCGGTGAAGGTTGCGAGGTTGACGAGTCTCAATCGCTCAGTTGGTATCGGAAAGCCGCTGAACTCGAGAGTTTGTATGCTCAAATGCAGTTAGGCCGAAAGTATCAGTTCGGAGAGGGCGTTGGGCTAGATTTGTTTGAATCGACCAGCTGGTATCGACGAGCCGCCGAGCAAGGAGATGCTGATGGCCAGCTACAGCTTGCTTTTGCATACAGATGGGGTGACGGTGTACAACGCGATGACGAGGAAGCCTTCTTTTGGTTTCGAGCCAGCGCAGAACAGGGATTGGCTGAAGCGCAACGATGGCTGGCAACTTCCTACGAGCATGGTCAGGGAGTAACTCAGGATTGCGCCGAGGCGACTCGCTGGATGAAAGAGGCGGCGATCAATGGCGACGGTCAAGCGCATACTTGGCTCGGATACAGTCACGCTTACGGATACAACGGTCTGGTCAAAGATTCCAAATTGGCAATCAACTATTTCCGACAGGGGTCAGAACTGGGAGATACTGATGCCAACTACTATCTTGGCGATCACTACATGCGAGGTGATGGTGTCCCAGTCAACTACAAGACCGCAGTGCATTGGTTCAAATCAGCCGCAGAAGCCGGGAATACTGATGCTCAAGTCGCTCTCGGTCTCTGCTATAGAGATGGATTGGGTGTGACTGCTGCCAGTGAGACTACATTTCTTGATTGGCTTAACAAGGCTGCCGAAAAGGGAAATGCTGATGCCCAGTTCGAATTGGGAAGACATTTTCAGACTAAAGGTGCTGGAGACGAAGCGAAGCACTGGTTGCATCTAGCTGCAGATCAGGATCACAAGAAAGCAAGAAAAGCGCTAGATAACTTAGACAAAGGCTTAGGTTCAACAAAGAGGAACCCACCTCCGTCATCAAATTGATGGTCGATCGATTGAGTGAAAACGATGAGGCGGCACACTCAGTGTACCGCCTCAACTGCTGACCAAGCCGTGATTATCTATTAACGGTCAGCTGAAACCCTTACTTATAGTCGACCTGGAGCTTCTCGCGAGCTTTCTTCATAGCCGCGTCGTACATTAGAGAATCCAGGTTGCTGTCTCGTCTGTTGACCACTCCGGAATCACCTAGGATGGCTCCCGAAACGGAAGCGGATCCTGTTGTCAGATCTTTGGTGCCATACGAGTAGGACTTACCTGCGGTTCTGCTGGCATACATTGGAGAGGCTGCCGGTCTTGCTATCGGTTTTGCCATTCCAGCTCTGGCGAGATCGGCGGCGCCTCTCTTCCATTCTGCGCTTGCGCCTTCAGCTACTTCATATGATGTGCCGCCGGAGCTGATTCGTGTCGTTTCTTTCCCGGACTCGTCTTTGACAATCTGTCTGTACGCCAGATTTTCGAACGTACCGTCGGAAAGCTTGGCAATCTCCTGGAACACATGAACACCGTCGCCTGATGATTGAAGTCCATTACAACCGAGCGTATTTATCTGAATTCCCTTCGAGATTGCGTCCTTGCTTTCGTCTTGCCAGTTGTAGTCCTTGCTGTAGAAATGAGGTTCCGCGTCGCCGATGAGGAAAAGCAGCTTTGCCGTGCGTTTCGATGGATCCCAGCTGAGATTGTTAATCGAGACATGCAGTGCTTCGTTGACCGATTCCGGTCCGTCGCCGCCACCATCCGCCTTAAGATCGGATATATCCTTTACAAATTTGTCGATGTCATCCGTGAATTGGTAAGCTTTCGTGACATATTGATCGCCGCGATCTCTGAAGGCGACCAGACCAACTCGCACTATTGGCGTAGGTTTTCCAGAGCTCAGTTTGGCGACGAGGTCTTTGACTTTGGTCTTTACCATCTCGATCTCAGCTTCCATCGAGCCTGTCGTGTCGATGCAAAAAGCCAGATCCATTCGTGGAGCTTCTTTCTTTTGCGAACTTACTTGTGTTGTTTCAGACGTAGAGTCGGCTCCCATGTCCTTTGCTGCCAGCTTCATTCCAGCACATGTCGAGAGCACGATAGTTCCAACCGCTAACAAACCTATCGTTTTACCTTTCATGACATTCCCCTTGAGCAGATCGAGTCGATTGACCATGCCTACAATGTAACTGAACTGGCGCGGTATTACGGCTACACTATGCCTGAAGCTACCCTGGGAAAATCCCTAGTTCGCCGTTAAAATGGAGCTTCAGTCAAAAGTGTGGGGTTGTTCGCGCATGTCGAAGATTGTTCGTTGCATTTTCGCTTTACTGTTCGCCTGGTTTGGTCTAGCTCTGCCGGCAGAGGCAGGGACGATGAAAGATGATGTGACTTCCGTTTTGACCAGACAGATGGAGGCATGGAACCGCGGGGACCTCGATGACTTCATGACCGGCTATCTCAAATCACCCGATATCTCTTATACATCGGGTGGAACCGTGGTATGGGGCTACGAAGCGCTGCAGCGCCGCTACATCAATGTTTACGGCGATAACAAGAAAGCAATGGGGAGGCTCAGGTTCTCTGACCTGAAGATTTCAGAACTAGGTAAAGCCAACGCCCTTTGCATTGGTCGCTGGCATCTGGAGCGTACGAGCCAGCCTGTCTTGGACGGTGTTTATAGCCTGGTTTTGACTCGTACGAAAGATGGATGGAAGATTATTCACGATCATACCTCTGTGGATCAGAAGAAGAACGATTGACGCGATCGCGTATGCCGTAGGACCACGCATCATTAATAGATACAGTCGAGGAGCGCTTTATCGTAAAGCGCCGTCTGACGGGTTTTACATCGGCTTGTCCCAAAAGTGCTACCAGACTTGGCGCGAAGGGAAGACGAGGAGAACCTGGAATGTTGAAGCGTGACGTATTGCTTGTGCCAGCGCTGATTGCTGGGAGGATGGGCCTGGAAAAAAGCGGGAGTGTTCGGCAAGAGGCTGCAGAAGAGTTAAACCGAATTCGGTTAGACTGCTCTGGGGAAAGCGGTAGCGTTCGGCAAGAGGGCGGAAAAAGTATTACCGAAGCAGATCCTCGACGGCTGTTTTGGCCCGATACTCTGTACCATGTCCGAGCAGAATCAGCTCAGCCGGAAATTCTCGATATCTCAGGCAACTCTGCTTCAGCTGTTCAGGTTTGAGACTAAACCAGGTGTAATTCAAACTGATGCCAATCAGACCATGCCTGGCGTTGTCGCCTACGAACAGAGCCTTGTGCTCGCTGCACCAGAGACTGATGCTGCCCGGGGTGTGCCCCGGCGTGTGGATCACTTGCAATCCGGCAATGGTGTCGTTGTCTGCTAGGGGCTCGACATGTTCGATTGGTGGCGCGTCCAGCATCCCTAGAGCGCGAGCACTTCCGTGCAATAATCTGGACCCGAGGGAGCCGGGCATGTCTGCGATACTGGCTTTTCCTGTAAGAAATGGAACATCATGCTTGTGTGCGTAGACGATGGCGCCGGTTCGGCTCGCCAGTTGAGCGGCGGAACCTGCGTGATCGGGATGCGCATGTGTTATGACTATGCGGCGCAGACTCTTTTCAGAACGCTCGATGATACCAAATATAGTGCTGTAGTTGAAATGAGTTCCGCAGTCGACCAGCGTCAATCCATCCTCTTGCTCAAGTATCCAACAGTTGGTCGGGGTCGGCAATGCAAACACGATTTTCCGGATGCCGGAATTCAATAGTTTACTGGAGGCCATTTCTCTGATTGGAAAGATCATTGGAGAATTCCTGAGTTCCTATTCCAGGTTAGATCAACCCTTCCCAGTACGGCTGGGATCTCAAACAGTTTCGACACTGATTAAATCCGAAAATGATGGACTCATTGAATTGAATGGACTTAACTCCGACTATTTTTTTTTGTCAGGTCTAAACCGACCGACGCATCTATATAGATCATACCTATCGCTCAGAAGTGCGATCTCGGCATCGTCGGCATCGCTCAGCCGTGTGTGCAGCCAGGAAACGCAAATTTTCTTCCCGGTGAAAACGCTGGGCTTGCCAGGTTTTCAAGGGAGTATCCTTAGTTATGGCACAAAATTGACCGACGGATTTAGGCAATCTCGGAATCAAAATCGGTTTGATTGCGTCTAATTCGAGAGGACACGTACGGAAGAGGTTTTAGTAATGAAACGCATAGCATTGTCACTATTTGCCTGGGCCGCACTGGCCCTGCCCGCAAACGCGCAAAACTTTTTAGATCTGCCAAGCTGGCAACACTGGAATCTCAACCAATTATCGGGCGATGAGCAATCAAAAATTCAAAACGGTGTGAAGAACGGCTCGCTTACAACACAAGAAGCGCAACGGTTGCAAGATCGTCTCAATAAGATCAACGCTTTAAAAGCTAAGCTCAGTATCGGCGGGCTCAACATGGGAGAAAGGGTAAAGCTCGACAACGAGCTCGACAATCTTGCCCAACAGATTTTCAGAGAAAGCAATGATTCCGAGCGCTCGCGATGGTTGGGCAACAAGCCCTACGATTGGACAAGACCAGGAAGGTCAAATTTGCCGAGCTGGGGGCACTGGAATCTGGATACGATGACGACCGACGAGCAGGCCAAGATTAATGCTGGTATCGCCAATGGTTCTTTGACTCGCGAAGAAGCGCAGAATTTGCAGGATCGACTTAATCGCATCAATTCACTTAAGCAGCAGATGAGCGTCGGCGGACTGAGCTATGACGAGAAAGTAAAGATCGATCACGAAATCGACAAGCTCGCCGAGAAGATTTACCGTCAAAGCAGCGATAGCGAAAGAGGTCGCTGGTTGGGTAACCAGCCGTGGGATTGGGCTCGTAGTTTCAGACCCAATAATAATGTAGATTTGCCGAGCTGGAATCACTGGAATCTCAACACCATGACCGACGATGAGCAAGCGCGTATCACAGCCGGCTTGAAGAATGGTAGCTTGACGCACTCGGAGGCCAGCGAATTGCAGAACCGCCTGGCGCAAATCAATCAATTGAAAGGCAGGCTCAGCCAGGGCGGGCTCAGTCTCAAGGAGAAGCAGCTTTTAGACGGTCAGCTGGATAAGCTTGCTTCCGACATCTTCAAGGAGAGTCATGATAACGACAAGAGTCGTTGGCTCGGCAATCAGCCGTGGGATTGGACCCATACAAAGAATGGATGGAAGCAAGAAAAAGATGTGTGGAAAGACAACAAACCTGGTTGGAATAGCCGCACCAAGCCGGCCGGCGATCAGCGTATGTGGATGCAAAATCAACCCAACGACTACCGACGCGATGACAGCGGCAATATGACCAACAAAGAGGTACGCGACGCTGCTCAGGACTATGACAAGATTCAAAAGCAACAAGATAAAATGTCCGCTGACGGAAGTCTGTCGAGCAAGGATCAGCGCAAGTTAGAGAAAAAGCGGGATCGAATGGAGCGAAAGATGAATCGAGATCGCAACGATTAGTGCTTCGAAATCTAAATCCCAAAGGCTGGAAGGAATGGCACTTGCCATTCCTTCCACTTTTGGCTCCGTTTGATACATGGAGGCGAGAGCCCCGGGGTGCCGCCGTGATGGGAGTCCGCGAGGGTTCTATACCATTCAGATTGCGAGTCACTTGGGTTGCCAATGTTCACAAGATGAGCCTATTTTTGTGACAATACACACTTGTAGGAACCACAGGCTAGTAAATGCACGAAGACGGACTTACTAACATAGAACTTCTGAAAAAGGTCAGGCAGCAAGCTGAATCTCTGGAGAATTTGTCTCAGGCCCTGGCAGCGCGTCAGCAGCGGATTCGGCAGATTCTTACCAGCATCCCACTTGGCCTGATTGTTATGCAATCCAACCATATCTTCGCAATCAATTCTCGCGCGGAAATGCTCTTCCAATACAAACCGGAAGAGCTGGTTGGAAAACACATCAGTGTACTTTTTCCGGACTTCGATGTATCCGCAGTCGAGCAAGTTGATGTAAAGCTGATGGGTTGCCGAAAAGACGGTGAAACCTTTGCTGCCGAAGTAAATGCCAATGAAGTAGACATGGGTGATCTCATTCGGGTATTCGTGCACGTGCAGGATATAACTGAGCGTCAGCGACTGGAGCAGTTGAAGAGCGATCTGCTTGCCATGGTCAGTCATGACATGCGCACTCCGCTGACGACTGTGCGATTGTTCCTCACCATGTTATCCGACGGGGCATCTGGCCAGCTGGAAGGAAAAGGCGATGCCGGATTGACTCGCGCCCAATCTTGTATCGAGTATCTGATTTCGTTGGTATCCGCGCTTCTAGACAGCGACAAAATCGAGTCTGGCTCGATCGAGCTTGAAGTTGCAGAAACCACATCCGGTGCCATAGTCGAGAAGGCTATTCTCAATTCGCATGGTGCCGCCATTGGCAAAGATATTCAGTTGGTAAGAAGAGTCAACAATGTTACTCTCTACGCCGATGAAGATCGAATTGTGCAAGTGCTGATGAACTTGATTTCTAATGCGATTAAATTCTCTCCGTCCGATTCGCAGGTTACGGTTGTATCACGACGTGAACAGTCTGGTGAGGTTTTATTTCAAGTTATCGACAAGGGACCCGGCATACCTGAGCAAATGAAGACTGCCGTGTTCGAGCGATACCGCCAGTTAAAGCAATCTAACAAGACTAAAGCTCAGGGATTTGGATTGGGACTCGCTATCTGCAAAGCGTTAGTACAGATGCATGACGGCACGATATGGGTTGAGAGTGAAGTAGGTGAGGGCACCACCTTTTCATTCTCAATTCCGATCTCTCCGAAGTCACGGTCCTGAGCTTTGCTTTGTGAATAGCCATCGTCCATTGGATGTGACTGTGGGAGCTGTAACAATCCAATAGGTGCGCAAGATCAGTTACGTGAACAGATGTTTGCCATGTGGGGGGTCTTTCAAATGGGAAGGCTAGTCAACCAGCCTTTCGATACCATGGATGACTGCGGGCGCTACGATCAACCCGACAGTGATAGCCGCTCCAACGCGACCCTTCGTGCCCAACTTTGTCAGACCGGTCAGTTTATAAGTAGCATATGAACTCGTACCGACAATGCCGATATCTTTGCCGAAGTTCAACACGGACCCAACACCTGGACTGGTGAAGGCTCTGTGTCCATGCGTGCCGATGTCGATGTAACCTCTGATCACCGGATTTACGCCGAGGGTGGCATCTTTGATTTCACGCTCATTGAGAATCGAGGTTCGACCATGGTCTCCAAGTCTCATTTCTATCGGGATCTCTTTGTCCGAAAAGAGGATTGCTCTAGATAAGGAACCCATCGGATTTTGCGCTTTCAGTCGATAATATGGAGCGCCGCTACCATCTATTTTCTGTGCGATCTCTTTGACGTTGACGTTGAGGTCGTTGCCCAGTGCGCGCACCTCAAAAGAGATACCTTGAATGTCGGTGAGCGAGGTCGATCCCATTTGACTGGCGATGTTGAATGAAGTGTTTTCGATTTTCACAGCCTTCACTTCAACAGGCCCGCTTCCGCCATCATCGATTGCGATACGCTGCGGTGCTTCCATTTCAATGTCGACGTGTGCTTTTTGCTTAGAGACGCTCTTTGTCGATTTGAGAAAACTGCTGACGCTGTCACTAAGATGAACGCCGGATTGCGATTCGAAATTTCTCAGCGTTGAGGACGGAGAGAATGCGCCATCCTGCAATAACGGGACTTCGGAAACCATCTTTCCAGCATCGATCTGTAGACCATTAATGCCTCTGGTTTTGGCATGGGCCTTCAGTCGAGCGGTAATATTGAAAGGCTCTTCTGCAGGTGGTTGCGGCGTGCCGCTCACATCACCCGTCGCTTTCGGATGAGATGCGAAAAACTTCCAGATATGACCGGTAACATCATCGATGTTGTCTGGGACGTGCCAGCCACCTTTAATGGTGTATTCGCTGACCTCCACGCCTGTTTTGGTATCCAAAAATCTGCGCTCGGTTACATCCTTATTTTGAATCACGAGCGGAGGATTAGTTATCTTGTTTTGCTCGACATAATAGTCTGTCGCGTACTTCATCGGTGTGAATTTCGGCAGACCGATCGACGTTAACGATGCCGGCACATTCTTGAGCCCGTCGTACGGTACTATTCGATCTTCCGTTCCGTGGATGTGAAGCATGGAGATAGGCTGTTTCGGCGGTGGTTCGTTGCCGCTCATCGCTCCGCTGACGACGGCGATGGCCGCTATTTTGTCCGACAACTCCGGCGCCGCACGAAAAGTCATCATGCCACCATTGGAGAGACCGGCCATGAAGATGCGCTTTGGATCTACTACATAGTCCTTTTCGGCCTGATCGATTATGTGCCGGAGAAATCCGACATCATCAGCCTTGGCTCCTGGTGGAACTAAACCGTTACCTGTATCCCATGCTCTCCAATCTTCACGACCTGCCCAGGTTCTGGCATCTGGATAGATTGCGATGAATCCTTCTTTGTCGGCCATCTGGTTGAACTTAGTCTCTTTTGCGATAATCTCGCCGTTCTGAGCATGTCCATGCAGCAGGATGACCACCGGCATTGGTGTTTTGCCGTTATAACTTGGCGGTACGTGAACTGTGTACCTTCTATCGGCGCCTGCGATTTTCACGTTCTCCACGTGATCGCCAATCTTGGGATCTACCGCGTCCGGCTTTAGAACAGGATTGGGTGGTTGAGTTGCATCCATCGGCAGGACCGGTGGACTAGTTGCATCAGCCGGCTTCACCGGCACCGTCGACTTCTCTGGTACTGTAGGAGGCCTTAGTGTTCGCCAGAGAGTCTTGAATACCTCTTCCAGTGCAGGCTCGACTACATAGTTCACCCAGGCTGGATTCGATTCAACGAAAAGCGCTACTTTCGAAGCTTCTCGTAAAACATCCGCGGTTAAGAGTCCTGCGATTGATGGGCCGGTGGCATCTGCCGCATCAGCAAAAACTTTACTGAGAAGCGGCGCTTGTAATCCACCATCTTTAGAGACTGGTATCTCAACTGAGATAGAAGGAGGCATTCCTGCCAGTCGTTGAGCCGGTTCTGGAAAAGGGTTCTTCAATTCCGTGAAGATCGTCTTCTGTCCTTCCTTGTTTTCGCCCAGTCGGACCTTCGTTACGTCTAGTTTGTGCTGCTCTCCAAAAATCGTCAGTGTTAGTGTGACACCGGTGATTTTTGATGCGGAGCGATCTTTGAGATCTACTTCAAAACCGACATCGCGACCCAACTCCAGGCAATTTACCCGTAGTTTGTCATTGAGAAAATCACCTTTTAGAGGAAGGCACTGCGGATCCTCTCTGTTTATTTCTATTCGGTTGCCGGTCTTCGTGATCGATTTGACGTTGTTCTTTCTAGGATCGATCTCTCTCAATGCGCTCTCTGAGAAGTCCAGTTCAAGCGCTTTGAGGACAGGTAGCAAGGATGAGCCTGTACCAGGTTGTTTTACTTCTGTAGGAGCAGGAGTGTCCATTTATTTATGGAGATAAAGGCCGCAGAAAAGAGTGCCAACATGCGAGGTTGGAAATATTGTTTCATGTGGAACCCCTTTTGTCACTGGGGAATTCACGTAGTCCTCTTTGTGATATTGTCAGCGAATGCAGCCGAGCACATCGGTTTCGCAGTTTCGAAATAACAGCAGGTGACACTACATATGGTATCGGAATAATAATTGATATCCTCGACTCGACTACCTCTGGATAACATCGCTTAGCAAATTTCCTGATATCATTAGGGACGGCACTAACGATAGTGCCAGAAATGGCGGCGATGGGTTTATCCATTTTTTCAACAATGAGCATGAAGCAGAGATCTTTAAAGAGGAAGTTGACTTGGCTTATCCTCCTGCCACTAGCTTTTGAATTTGCGCTCGTTATTGCCCTGGTTCTCTTGCTCTTTGCCGCCGACGAAGATTCATCCCGGATTGAGGCGGCAAAGGCAACTCAGGCTGCTTGCACCGAAGTAGTCAATGTCTTGTACCGGGCGATAAACTCGACGTTTTTGTTCAAAGTCTCTAAAACGAATGAGTCGCCTCTTGTTGTGATCAACGAAGCAAAATCACAGCTTCCTCGAAAAGTGAATACACTGAAGACGCTCTGCAAATCAGATCCGGATGCATATCACGCGGCAGAGATCATCGCCGTTTTGTCGAACAGAGTCATTAAAACTCTCGATCAACTTATGGCGGACGACTCCGGTCTTTACGAGTATGTAACGGTTACCAACGCTATTTCCTTTGATTCTTCAGAGTTGGCCGAACAGACCAGGCGAATCTACGCATCCCAGGCGGCAATAGAGAGCTATCGCAAGAGTCACAAGGACTGGCAGCTGATAATTATCGGGGCTCTTGTTGGTGGATTGGTGCTAAGCGTCCTGGCTTCATTAGGCGTTCTTATATATGTCTACTACGACCTTGTTGATCGAATTCGGATCATGGTCGATAACACACAATTAGTAGCTAGCCGGACCAGGTTGAAAGATCCGGTGAAGGGCAACGATGAGCTCACCAGTCTCGATCACTTTATTCATGTCATGGACGGTAAGTTGCGCAGCGCCGAGCGAACCAGGCAGGAGTTTACCTCGATGTTGACGCATGATATGCGCGCCCCGCTGACTCAAGTCCTGTTTACGCTTGGAGTTCTCACAGAAGGGAGATTTGAGAACGATGCAGCCAAGCGAAAGGTTATGCTGCAGAGATTGTTTCCTGAAGTAGGTCGCCTGGAAAGGTTAATCGCAGATCTGCTCAGTCTCGACAAAATGGAAGCGCAAGAACTCGTGCTTCATAAGGAAAAAACAAAAACTCTCGAGCTCATCGAAAAAGTTAGAGACGCTCTGGAAATTGAGGCGCTCTGTTCAGACAGAACGATAGCAACCGTCGATAATGCCGGTATTGAAATTTCGGTGGATCTTTTTCAGATAGAACGTGTGCTGATCAACCTGGTTGCGAATGCGCTCAAATATTCAAGCGATCACTCCTGTGTTTTGCTCTCCTGCTCGCGGGTTGAAAATGAGGTTCTTTTTGAAGTAATTGACGAAGGCAAGGGCATCAGCGATGAGCTCAAGGAGCGTATCTTCGAGCGCTACGAGCAGGGCGATCAGAGTCAACGATGGGTTGGTTATGGATTGGGCTTGCATATCGCTAAAGTAATAGTGCAGGCTCACAACGGTCGAATTGGTGCCAAAAATCGCACGGATGGCAAGAATGGAGCGATCTTCTACTTTGCTCTTCCACTTATTTAATCAATTAAACCAAATTGTCACGCTCATGTTATGTTCTGCCTTTAAATTCGAAGACGAGACATTTCAGTCACAACTATTCGGTAATTTCAAGATCGCAACGCTTCCTCAACATTCTTTTTGTACACTTCAAATCGGTGAGCCTTCCAACAATCCATGCTGAATTTGTCCAACACCATAGTTAGAAGAATGGCAAGAGTTCACCGGTGTATGCAGCTAAACACTTTTGTAACAATGTGGTGATAGCTTCTTAGTAAGGCTAAGGGGATGCGGACAGGTCAAACATCAGGGAGGGCATTAACGAGATGATGGGGTTGAAGGTTGCTGATGTAACCTTGCGGTGAAGTCTTATGATTTTTATCGTGTAATTTATTAGAACATCGCTGAAGTAAACCAATTTCGGCTGCAACAAATCTGCAATAACTCTGACTAAAATGTTCAAACAGTAATCGAACATTTGACGCACACACGTGCGCTTCTGGGCGGACCCGCCGCCTGGTGGATCCGTGATGTCATCAATTGCAGTCAGTTCGTGATGGGACGGAAAAGACCATGCAAAGTCAAACGGCAAAAATTTCAAACGATCGAGGAGCTAAAGCTCGAAGAGCTGGGCGGAAGCGAAAAGAGCCCTCGGAGACAAGTCTGAAGATAGTGAATGTTGACTGTGAAGAGCAGCCTTCGGTCGTCGATCCCATAGAGCAACA
>CAZISK010000123.1:0-12445 GCA_964541355.1 uncultured Candidatus Obscuribacterales bacterium | reverse complement strand
CAAGTCCATTCTCGCCATTTGCCTTCTTTGGGCCAAGCGCTGTCCAAACTGCAGGATTCTGATGCGAGTTATGCGTAACGGTGAGGATCCCACAAAAACTGCTGAAGTAAATTGTGCGGAATGCGGCTCACCAACCCGGGTACCGTTCCAACCCAAAGGTTATCGGCCTGTCTACTGCAGCTACTGCTTCCGGACCAAGAAGCTGGAGGAAGACAAAGTCGAAGTTCGAGACGCCGAAGAGAGTGTTGTAGAGATAACAGCCACAGCCTGAACCAAAAATTTCATAGAAAAATTCGATGCCGCCTCATGGCCCGAGCCAAGCTCTTGTCATGAGGCGGCGCGTCGTCGGTGGTAGAAAAGTCAAGAAACCAATATGGGTCGAAGACCCACTAATTGTTGAGGCAATTCAGTGTGTTAAGAACGGAGACAACGAAGCGTCGTGTAGAAAAGCACTCTTCGGGTAAAATTGGCTTAACTAACTTGTTCGCAGGAGTCCTGTTTAGACGTGAATGAGAACACTGCCGGCGGTTCTCAAGCAGTACCTCCGCCGCCATCTGACGACCGACGCAATCGGCCAGCAAATGTCGAGGAACAACCGGACGTGGTCTTTGTAGAGCGAAAGATTAGCCAACAGAAGCTGGACGCGCTCAAGGAATTCCTCAAGACTGCTACTGCCGATGACATTGCTACAATTCGCAAGATGTACGGCGATAATCTTGAGGTCCTACGCCTGATCGGGCTGGAGATCCACTAGCCTTAACCTCATATCAGGTTCGGCAGTCACAGGGCGATCATAATTGCTGAGGAGACAAACTCACATGTGTACAGACTTGGGAAGCCAAGCTAACGTTCGATTCCCGCGTCCCGTATAATATTCCACAGTATTGTCCTTCAGACTTGGACGGGACATTTGGGCGGGTATAGGATTTGGATATGACGATGAATACAAAAACCGAACCGTGTCCCAGCTGCGGGCGACCGACGCCCGAAGGTGAGCGTTGCGTTTACTGCGCCACCGTTACCGACCTGGACCTCAAGAGTCTGCAAAGTGATTACTTGAAAGCCGAGGGCGACCGAGATACAACGATGCCGAAATCGGTATCGGTCATCGTCCAGAAAACCGGGCAAAAGATTCCATTGCGCAGCACCAAAGTCAAGATCGGTCGCGATCCATCAAATCAAGTCGTGATACCGGATGACACGTTTACATCCAGGCATCACGCCTGGATCACTTACGAAGAAGGTGAATTCTGGATTGAAGATCTTGGTTCAACCAACGGCAGCTTGCTGAATGGACACCCGGTGGTCAAGCGGCAAGTACTGTCCGCTGGGGATAAGATCAGAGTAGGCCACACCGAGCTAACGTTCGAAGTGGAAAATCACTGAGTGTTTGAAGTTTTCGGAGGTCTCGTAGGACAGGGAAATGGCTAATCCTGGTGGCGCCAACCGGATCGAGCTAGAGAGCCAGATTCTCTGTGCAGCTTTGCGACAAAGCTGGGCTGATTCCGATAGCGTTGGTATGGTGAAGGCCTGCCAGGAGCTTTATCAGCTGTTTCCGGATTTGCTCCCTGCTCCCAAGAGCGAGCAGGTTGACATGCCGTCCAACTATTACGATCTTCTTGAGATCGCCTGCGACGTCAATCCCAGCATGGTATTGGCGGCGTATTTCAAAGCGATCAAGAGATTTTTGCGTGAGCATCCCACTCCGAAAGACTTGAAAGAGGAGTATTACAGGTTGCTCAACGCCGGTTTTATTTTGAGAAAACCGAGGCTAAGGCTTAGTCACGATCTGATCGTCGCTCGCGGGTCGCTGGTTGACAGTCGCGTTATTCCAGAGGACGGTACGCTCGAGATGATCGAGGCACCGATTGAGATGGTGCCAGAAGCACAGCCGGTGCAAATGGTGACGACGCAACCGTTGCAAGAAGCGGTGCCGATGCTTATCGACCTGCTCAAGCAAGCGCAGTTCATCGGTCCAGCAGAAGTCCAGGCTTTGAAAAATCAGATGCAGCTATATCCCGATATTCCGCTTGTGGATCTTGTCTTGCAAGCCGGTTATGTCACCGATCCGGAAATGAAGTCACTGCAACTTGCCGAGTACCTTCTCACATCCGGCAAAATAACGATGGGTCAGTTCGCTGTCGCCATGTTCGACGAGCGCACGACCGGCATTCGAATGGCTGAATCTCTGCAGGTCAGAGGCTGGCTGTCGACAGAGACGCCGCCGCCCAAGTACAGTTAGTCGGTATTATATTTAGTATCAAGTAACCGTGCGACCCCTGACGGCAAGGAGTCGCTTCGACATGGCATTTGCGCTTGTAGGCGGTGCTACTGGTGGTGCCCTGCTTTGGTCGAAGACGTGCTTCGGAGGCAATCATGATCTGCGGATGTTAAGGCATTTGCAGCATAATTTTCGAAACGAGCTTGTGTTTGCATTTCTAGTTCTTATCAGTCTTCTTTGTCGTGTCTTCTGTTGATCTTTCGCTGACAGCTTGATCTTGTGCGAAAGCATCTTTTGCTTTATCGAGCAGTGCATTTGCTTGCTTATTGTTGGAACGGACCGACAATACGAATTGGAGCTCTAGAATTGCGCTGCGAAACTGTTTAGCCTCCAAGCATTTTCTACCGGAGTCGAGGTGATTTGCAATAGCGGACTCCTCCCAATTCGACTTAGGGTCGAAAAACAAGTAGGCATAGTCGCCAGGCTTCGGAAAAGAGTCCATCTTCTGTCGAATGCCCGTATCTTCTTTGATCGCAAGTGCAGCTTTGTACTCCACGAGCGCCGCTGCAAGCTCATTCCGTTTGAGCGCACTCTCCGCCAGTCCGACTCTGTCGTCGAAATTTTGTGGATTGAGACTCATCAGTCGAATTACACCGCCAAGATTCGCTTCTGTTGTCTTGTTATCCGGATCGACAAAAGAAGCTTGCTCGAAATACTGGATGGCCTCCTGTGGCGTTTTTGAGAGTGCCAGTCCCTTGTTGTTTAGCGCGATTGCCAAATTGGATTTCGCCAAGCCATACGTGGAATCCAGCCTCAGAGCCTGTATGAAGTAATCGATTGCAAGATCAAATCTCGAGATTGATAGCGAACGAACTCCTTGATTGTTGAGTTCGATAATCGTTGCAGGGTCGGCGGCGGCATCCGGTCGTACCTTGGCATGTGAGTTCTGGAGCCGTTTTTCAATTACGTCGGGGCGCGCAGACCCGACGTGAATTTTGCCCGTCCGGTAACGGCGCCTGCTATCGGCTCGTCCCTAACGTAATTCTCAGCTGCAATCAGGAACTCCGGATGTTAATATATTGCAGCATACTTTTGCAAAACGTGCTTTCACGCAAGCGTGGGCAGTTGGGGGATGAGAGACATGTCTTTGGAGCCCGACAGGTGGTGCCTCCCCGGCGACTGGCCCCGACACAAGTTTCGTTCTTACGGGCGAATAGTGAAGACTCCCGGTGGCGCAGAGTATAGAAGACTTCTTAACTTCCTTTCGAAAAGCGCCTCTCAGGGAGAGCGCGTCATTTTCGACTCTTCTCCAGTGCCTAACTTTGCGCAGGTGCCGAACATCGTCAATCGCCGTGTGCGGGCAGCCGATTCTGCGGAACATCAGGATGATTTTGCTCACATTCGCAACACTCCTATTGTCACGATGTCGCCTGTTCCGGGTTTTTCCATAACCTTCGATGAGTTTATCGAAAAAGACGAGTCCGCTGTCCCGGTCGAGCTGCTCGACTTCACTCCTGCGAAGGGCGATGGAAGCTTGATGTCGCCATCCGGTCCAATAGCGCCGGTGCCGTCTTCTATGGATGCGCCCCATCTTTCACATCTCGAGGTTCTGCTCAACGAGTGGTTCAACCGCGAAGCGGATGAGCCTTCTATTGACGAAGCGGTTGCCGTGGCACAGAAAGACCCCAATGAAAAGCGAAGAGAGCGAGCGCTGGAGCTCTTGAAGCAAATCAGATCTCAAAATGAGATTGCTGCAATGGAATCTGAGCGGCGGCAGCTTCTGGAGCGCCTCGGTGCTGTTTCATCCTTCCTGGAGTTGCGTCCACTTGCAAAGACGACGAGTCAGCAGTCACCGCCAGAAAAACCACGCCGCCGAAAGCAGGTCGATCATCGTCATCAGGGCATACCGCCTGCGCTCGTCTTTACAACCATACTGCTGTCAAGCGGCTCTCGCAGGGAGGTTTTTCAAAACGGAGCCTCAATCTTGAAGGATGCAGTAGGTCGAGTGGTGACGGTCAAATCTCATAATGAAGCGACTATTAATTTCACTTATGACGACAAAGGAAAGGTAAAGTCTTTCGTCCGGTCGGACAAAGACGGAAAAATATATACAACTGGAGTGCGAGACAGGCATGGTGTGGTGGTTCGCGACGATCACGGCAGCATCCGAGCGCAAGGTGATTCGATGACCGTGGACTCAGCCGGCTGCGTAAGCATTCGGAAATTCGATGGTCAGTTCTGGAGCCTCGATATGCTGCGCAGTATCCACATCGAGCGGCGCATTCTCGAGGATCTAAACGGCAACTGGACCAGTCTGACCGCGCTGCTTACATGCGACGGATTCCGCATGGTTACAAGATTCCAGAAGCTCAACGAGAAAAAACGAGAGAGTTATCGAAAGTATGGAGACTGGCTAGGAGGCGATGAAACCAGTAAGTTCAGATTCTATGGACGAGACGGATCGATGATTCAGTTTGACAACGATGAAGATCTTCAGGCTCTGCGTCCGTCGCGCATCTGGCCCCGCGGCTCCCGAAATATCGAGCCCGAATGGGTAGGGAAGCGTCAGGGCGGCACGGCCTGGGAATCCGTACACAGTTATATATCTCAGTATTTGTCGGCTTTATAGTGAAAAGCCGCAGCAATTGCTAAGATAGTTGCTTGCATTAGTAAGGGGGACGATCATGACAGAAGTAATTAAGTTCGGCACGGACGGCTGGAGAGCTTTGATCGCCGATCAGTTCACTTTCGCCAATGTCGAGCGAATCGCTTATGCCGTGGGTCTCTACGTCAAAGAGAATTATCACGCGAAAGATGATCGCAAAGTCCCAGTGCTTATAGGTTATGACACCAGGTTTTTGGCGGACAAGTTTGCAGAACGCGCAGCCCAGGTGCTCATGGAAATGGGAGTGCCAGTCAAGCTCAGCAGTCGCGATGTTCCAACCCCTTGCATCGCCTGGGCAACACAGCACGAGCCCACAGCCGGAGCTATCCACCTGACGGCCAGCCACAATCCGCCTGAATATTGCGGCATTAAATATATTCCTGAGTATGCCGGTCCGGCTACCGATGAAATTTCGACGAAGCTCCTCTCCTACCTGTCCCACACGCCGGCACATATTCCTTATTCCAAAGAAGAAGTGAAGCATTTCGATCCGCAGCCACCATATCTGGCGGCAGTCGGTGAATTCATCAATATGAAAAAGATTGGCCAGTCCGGTCTCAAGGTCGGCTATGACGCGCTCTACAGTACAAGTCGCGGTTATCTCGATCACATTCTCAAGCAATGGGGAGTGTCGGTAAGAGCATTGCATGACTGGCGCGATCCGCTGTTTGGTGGTGGCATGCCTGAGCCGAAGAAGCAGTTCCTGCGTTACCTGATCGGAATGGTAAAGACCGAAAAATTGGATGTCGGGCTTGCCACCGATGGTGATGCCGATCGATTTGCAATCATCGATGAGCAAGGCAACTATCTCTCGCCTAATCAGCTTCTGTGCTTGCTTACGCGCCACATGGTCAAAAATCGCAAAGAGAAAGGGTCGATCGTACGAACTGTTGCAACGACACATTTGCTCGACAGAATCGGCGAAATGTACGATTTACCAATTATCGAAACACCGGTCGGATTCAAGTTCATCGGTGAGGAGATGCGCAGAGGCGACATCCTCATCGGCGGCGAGGAATCAGGCGGATTGTCAGTCAAAGGTCATATTCCGGAGAAAGACGGTATCCTCGCCAATCTCCTCATCATTGAGATGATGGCGTATGAAGAGAAGCCTCTCTCTCAAATCTGGGAAGAGCTCCAGGACGAAGTAGGCATGAGATTCACTTTCCTCCGAGGAGACCTGATGCTGACGATGAGCACGCAGAAAGGGCTCATGGAGCGACTCATCAAAGAACCTCTCAAGGAGATCGGCGGCGAGAAGGTCGTCAAAGTCGGAACAAAGGACGGCTTGAAGCTGTACTTCGACGATTACAACTGGATGCTCATTCGCCCCAGTGGTACAGAGCCGCTAGTGAGGCTCTATTTCGAAGGTACTTCGGAAGAACGAGTCGAGCGCATCGCCAAGGACTTCAATGTTCAAGCGCAAAAAATCGTCGACGAGCTCGAGCAAAGCAACGTTTCAGGCAAAAGCGCAAGACTGAGTGCCAGCGCAAAGTGAAGATTGTGTAGTCAAACTGCATATATTGACAAGGCTTTACTGTCGGGTTGATAAACTTCCAGTGAAAACGCAGAGAAATATTTGATGAGCGAAAAGAACAACGAAAAGAAAAAAGGCAAACACGTCAATTTGTTTAAAC
Organism: uncultured Candidatus Obscuribacterales bacterium; assembly: GCA_964541355.1. Lineage (GTDB taxonomy): Bacteria > Cyanobacteriota > Vampirovibrionia > Obscuribacterales > Obscuribacteraceae > JADYXR01. Next base: position 5,922 of record CAZISK010000123.1, on the reverse strand, counting down.
AACTGTTGATAACCGCCGCATCGTTGCTCGCCATCTTTCAGGTTGGACGGGCGATTCAGGGCAGCATCGAGCGGCAGGTATTCTTGCATAAGCAGTCTATGGCGCTCAAGGTCGGAGAATCGCAAGCTGAGCAGATCAATAAAGAGCTCAGAGACGGACTTTCCAACTATCGCTCATCTGCGGGAATTGAGCGCCTCGCTCGCGAACGCCTTAATTTAGCTGGTTCTGACGAAGTCGTAATCCGAATCGCTAAGTAATTCAGTCGACAGAGTAAACATCAAATCTCGGGTTTGATTGCTTGCGCGAGCAGCATTGGGGCGACTACATGGCCAACTTGAATGCAGACCCCGTACGCGAAGGTCCTAGTGGTCGTTATCGATCAGTTCTTTCGTAGATTTCCAGATCGACGTATTTACTGATCTCCATTTTTTTCAAGAACTTATATCCAACTAAAATTTTGTTCTTGAGCTCGTCGTCAATGCGCAGGAACCCATGCTGGCTGGGATTGGTATTAGCTGCCACATCAATGAGAATGAATCTGGGTTTGCGCGTCTGAACATCGGACAACAAATTTGCAGATATCTCCGTATCGATCCGATGAGCTTCATTCAGCTCAGAATCGTTCTGGGCGATGCTCAAGGCATAACTCGCAAACCTGAAAGCATACATATCACAATAACGGGTCGCCAGCTCTCGATCCGCGTCTAGGAAGGCTGGATACCTGTAATAGTTTGCGTCGCCAAACACCAAGATTGAATCGCCCTTTTTAGTTTCTCGCAATAGAAATTCTTTCACCGGAGAGTACGGTGGTTGAGTTTTCGTCCTCAAGCAAACAATCGAAGCGACCGCCAGAGCCATTGCACCTGCTAACACAGCGACAAAATGTATTCGATACAATCGTCGCGCCATTTCAGTTGGTGGGTTAGTCTGCCTTTGATCTCGTGCATCAGTAGTGCATTCTCTCAGCACAAATATTCTCAGGGAATTGCCAACTACGAGTCCGCACAACAGAGCCGCACTCCACTCAACCGGAATTGCCTGGTACATCCAGCCCTTCATCTGTAACAGGTAGGCAGCATAAGAAGAGCCGAGCAGGAATAGCAGTGGCACCATGAGAGGATGCGATCCTTTTAGGAGGACAACGCCAAGTGCACCACCAAGACCGAGCACCAGTCCACTTTTTGCTTGAAGCATTGAAGCAACGTCGCTGAGCGGAGCATTGTAACAGCGATAGTATTTCAGGATAAATGGAATGTGAACGAAGAGAAAATTCTTCAGCGCTTCCTGTGGCAGTGACAAAAAATAGGCAGCGTATGCCACTGCGGCCAAGCACAGTCCAGCAATCTCTGGTTTGAGAATTTCACGATGATCTCTGTGTCTGAGACAAAACCCAATCTCAATTGCCGCAGGGACCAAAACGTATATTGGTTTTATCAGGCAACCGATTCCGGCAAAAAAGCCAGCGAGCATCGCCTCAACGGCTGGAGGTTCGCCTCCCCTCGTTCGCCACCAACGCAAAATGAAATAGGGCAGAAATAGCAAAAAGAAAAATTGCTCCCGTTGTCCCATCTGCCACAAATTATGGAGAGAGATTGCTACCACCAATGCCGCTAACATTGGCCCCACATCGAACCATTCATCTTCAGCCAAGAACCGCTTCAACATGCTTACGCACCATGACACGGATATCGTGGCGTACAGGAACAGGTAGATGAACATGGCCTTGTTTGACGGCACTGAAAACCAGGTGAATAGCAAATATGGAGGAATGCTGAGGATGCTCATTAGAGGCGGATTGATCTCGTAGAAATCAATGAAAGGCACCTTTCCCTTACACATAAGGCGCGCTCCGTAGGCAAGATTGCCGCAATCCGGGTGGAGCGGAACATTTGCAGCAAAAAATCGAACAATCCAATAGATGAAGGTGATGCCGATAAAAAACAACCAGATCTGATCTAGACGTATTTTCTGCCCGATCTTCAACTCCGGCTTCCTCTAATCTCTGGTTGTAAGTTGTGCATTATCAATATTCGCACAACGCGTAACACAAATCGTGGACGGATGTTCACCACGAGCGGTGATATCGATCTGTTTACGCGAGTCAGGCTGGTAAATTTTCACGGATTTTCTTTCAGTGTAGTTCAATACCTACAGCCGCTTACCTACGAATAGCCCTCGTCCTATCAACCCGAAGGGATCGTATGTCACCTCGAGTCCTGCCTGTTGGATCGTATCTTGATATTCTTCAACGCTGAACAAACCAAGCTCATGTCGCTCGGCAATGTGTTGAATGCCTTGAGCGTCAACGATCAACATTTGCGATTGGCAGATTGATAAACCATCATCGTGGCTCCAGAAATACATGCGCGCAATTTTTTGATTTTCCGATTCTCTGAAGATGGCTGTATAGTGCCCGCTTTGGAAAGTGCTCGACGTATACCAGGGCTCAATGATTAGAACGCCTCCGACAGCCAGGTGGTCGTACATGTTGCCGATCGTGGCAGCCATCACCTGCTTTGATCTGGCATAAGCAATTGAGCTGAAGAGACAGGTGATCACGTCGTACTTTTTCGGCAGACGAAAAGAGGACATATCGGCCAGATGGAAAGTAGTATCGGGCAGCTTCTTCTTGGCGATAGCGATAAATTCGGGATCTATGTCCAATCCCTCGCAGGCGTACTTCGCCTGTAAAAAGCGAATGTGGGCGCCGGTGCCGCAGCAGACGTCCAGGAGGTTGGCGCCAGATGATCGCTTGTGCTGCTCAATTAGCTCAGACAGAAGCGCCGCCTCGCTCTCATAGTCCTTGTCAGCGTTGATGAGATCATAGTAAGCAGCCGACTTGTAGGATTTCACTTTCACCTATCGCCTTGTACCGGTACCGGCTACTCGCCAAGAGGCTCGAGGATACGGTCGACATTCGGCCTGCGGGTAAATCGATACTTGAACGCCTCGAATCCGAGATAGATCGCAGCCCAGATGGTGGTCATTGATTTGCCACCATACCGAGTCGTTAGTGGAACCGGAAGCTCGATCACCGGATAACCGGACTCTTGACAGGCGACATCGAATTCGAGATCGATTAAGAATCCGTCCTCCTTGAGGGTCATCAGTTGCTTGAAGGAACGCGGAAAAACTTTCGGGGTGCCATTAATGTCGCCGATACTCAGCCCGAAAAGAGTTCGGCACTGCCAGTTGTAGAGGGTAGAGCCGAGGCGGCGAATAAAGTTCCATCGTGCCGAGCGCCGCGCCTGAATCACTGATCCGGGAGTGGATAAAGCAAAGGCGATAGAATCACGCAAAATCCACGATCTGTCCCGCGCTGAGCTGGCAATACAAATCAGTTCTCCGACGGCAGAGTTGATACCAAGCTTCACAGCCGCGCCCCAGCCTGGAATATCGCTCTCTACCAGACGAACAGAGTCGATGTCGGCGGCCAGTTTCCGACAAATCGAAGCTGTATCATCAATACAAGCATTTACGACGAGAATTAGCTCGAAACGAGTTGGAATGGAGCGCTTCAACAGTTCGTTGTGCTCGACGACTACCTGAGCGATGTGGTCCCCCTGGTTTCGCACAGGTAGGACTATCGAGACCATTTCAACTTCCCCGAGCATAGTTGTTCCTTTGGCTGCTGCGAAATTTGGGAAGTACAGGCAACTGCTGGGCTGCAGCCGAGTGTTGAAGTTCAGCGAAGATCGTACCATGCCGCTCTATCGTAATCCGCTTCGCCACTTGCGTTTGCTTCGGGGTTATTGAGTAGAGCATAACCAATTTATCTACAGTTTTTCTTAGGAGCGGACAGCATTTCGGTAGTCGGCGATCCGGGAGCTCAACGAAGTCTGGCTCCTGCGTGGCACTTTTCATGAGAGTGACGAAATCTCCACGCCTCGTACCTTTTAAGGAGGTTCCGCGGGCGTTTAGCCGCCTCTGCCACTGTTCGGGAACAATGTGGGGATAGCTGCAACTAAGTTCCCTTTCAGTAACCCACAAGTAATGAAAAAACAGCAAGCAACAAGGCCACCCAAGCATCAAGGGTGACCTGTCTCAAGTCCGAAGGTTATTTAGCTCAGTGTGTCGTTAGCGCACTATTGCTCTGGACAGCCAGAATGCTCTGACCGACCGATAAGCTGTAACCAGCTTCAATTTCAATGGCGTGCTGTGGACTACTGGAGCAACCGGTACTGCTGGCGCAGTGGTAGGTCCTAGTACGATAGGCCCACTGGCGAAACTGGAAGTTGCGAAAACTCCAAGTCCCAATACGCTAGCCAGCAATGCTGATGCGAGAATCCGTTTTTTCATCTAGTATTTTCACCTCCGAACTTCAGGTGTTTTAGCCGGGCTAACCTGATTGTTTTTCATTATCATAGAATGTACCCGGATAGGCACATCTTGACAATATCATAGCACGGTAGTCTTAGATTAAAAATAGTAAGAACCCCATTTATATAGTCGCAATTGGAGCTCCCCTTGCAAGATTTTTTTCTTGTTACATGTATATCAGTATTTGCCCTCCTGGGCCACGGCGCAGTCACCGTTAAGCCGCTAAGGTGGCTTGTCCGATTCGTTATAGTGGCGTCTCTGCTGTTTGAAATCGGCGTGAGCATGACGAGTCAGTCTTCCATGTCCCCATTCGCCAGTGAAGTTCTTATCGGAACTTGCATAGCGACTGGGATTATTCTTTTCATTTACGGTCGCAAGCTACTTTCGTTGTTGCTCACTGCGATCGACGGGCTGGTCTCCCTTCGTGTCTTAACCGGTCCAATTCGCCATCATATGAAGGTCTTAAAGGCGCTTGTCGACAAGGTTGTCTTTATTCCGACCTCTTATCCGCATCTCGTAGGTATGTTTCTTTACATCTCGACGATTAGTTATTTCCTGCAGGCGATGAATCCGGTCAATATGAGTTTCCCGGTCATCTCGATCCCAATACCTGTCCAGCTCTCGCAGCTTTTCTCCTATAACGGGCTGGGATTGGTCATGTTGAGCTTCTGCGGCGTCGGGATCTTTGTCTCGCGTGGATTCAAAGCCGCCTGTAAGCGCTTGGGTTGGGAAAAACCGACTCTCGCACACGTAGGAATCGGTCTCCTTCTTGTTGTATTCAGCTTTTGCTATGACCTGGTCTGGGCTTTGTACACGCATGGTCTGTCGGATCAAGATATCGCCACAAAGCTCTCCTATTACAATTCAGGGACCTTTGCAGCGGGCTCTGATTTCAGCGCATCGCTGATCCTGGCGCTGGCTACCGCCGTATGCGCTGGTGTCGGCGAAGAGACTCTTTGTCGTGGCGCCCTGCAGCCGGCGTTGGGTATAGTGCCGGCGGCGCTCTTGCACGGTATATTGCATGCGCAGTTCGCGCACGCTCCAATACTGATCATTCAGGTGGCGCTCTGGTCGATTGTATTCGGTATCGTTCGTCGTTTTACCAATACAACGACGACAATCATCGGGCATGCCGGATTCAACTTCGTCACGACCTTCCTGTTCGCATTCAATCCCTGACCGGCCAGCGAACCGCTCTATTCTCCAGTGGAAGCTTGTGCACCATCTACGGAAGCGGGCTCAATCGCGCGGATGGCCTCGGTGACCTGCCGCCGTACATTGGGACCGGATTGTCTCTGTAGTTGCCAAATGCATCTGCTGCCTGTGCCCGCACTGCCGGGGAGTCGACTTTCTTCATGACCTCGATTAAGGTAGCTGTGGAAACAGCGTGCAGGCTGGGCTTCTTCTCATGAGCCAGACGCGACAGCGCGTCCACCGCCGCTTTGCGGACTGATGCCTCGCCGTTTTGAAAACTCTGTGATCAAAAATGGTAAGTGTTTGTGTTTTTGATAAACCGTTCTGTTCTCACGAAACAGAGCCTCGAACCAACGTCTCTTTCGACCATCCTAGCTTCGTCGAACGGCGCGATTCCTGACTCTAAGC
>CAZISK010000122.1:0-12468 GCA_964541355.1 uncultured Candidatus Obscuribacterales bacterium | reverse complement strand
CCTGTGGTCAGTCCTGCAAGTGTTTTGATTGCAGCAGGGTTGACGGCAGCCGCCATCTCTGCGAGCTTACCGGATACGTCCTTGAATGCTTCCGTTTTACTGCCTTTGAGCAAGACGTCCGAGAGATTCTTGGTTCCCTCGCCATCTTTGCGCATGGCCTCGACGATGCCTTGCATGACCTGCTTTCCGGCTGGTCCATTCAGACCTTTCTGAAGTGCCTGGGTCAGATTGTCGGTGGGCTCGGGATTCGGCTTTGAAAGTTTGGTAGCGATCGCTTCGGCTGTCTTCGCATCCATTTTATTTGGATCTATGTTGCTCAGCGCCTTGTCGTCAAGCCTAATAGTGGAGTCGACCTTTGTTTCGCCAGCAGGTGGTGGTGTCGGATCTGGTGTGTCCACACCGACGCCTTTCGTCGTTGGCCTAAAGCTCACGGGCGTTGCTCGCGTCGTGTCCGTTTCGTCGCCTACCGGTTGATTGGCGGTCGGTTGATCGGTCGGTCGACGAATCCCTGGGATTGGCGGATGCCCAGTATCGGCGCCGGGCGGAGGGTTGACCGCTTGTCCGCCATCCGGATTGTTGGCGTCCGGTATGGGACCACCTGCTTTACCACCACTGGGGCTGTCGCCCATGGGCTGACCGTTTTTATCGTAAGTGTATTTTCGTCCCTGAAACTCAATCTGTTTCGTTCCGTTCGGCAACTCTTTGACTTGCGCGCCGCCAGCCATTTTATAACTCAGACTCTTGTCCTCGTTGAGCTTCACGTCTTCGACTACGGTGCTGGCCTCTCCATTGGAACCGGCGACTGACCATTGATTCGAGTCTCCCAGTCGAGAAAATGTCCGACCGTCAAAGGTAGATATCTCTTTGCCTGCATCGGTCTCCTTTGCCGCGTAGCCGTTCTTCTCACCGTTTTCTCTTGCCAGTGAAGTGGGCGTTGTATCGCGTGATTTATTTACCTCGGTTTGAAAGGCGGTCGTCTCGGGCGGCGGCTCATACCGTCGCGGTGGGGTGTCGACATTGTTTTCAGGTTGAGGTGCACTGTCCGGCATTTTTCCTCTCAACTAACCGATGGAATCCTAAAAAATTCCGTTGCTTAGCCTGATGAACCAGTTGTTTGTTCCAATCGAGGCCTGATCGTCAGTGAGAGCTACTTCTGGTAGCAATGTTTTTTTCGGTGTCGTCTTTGATGCGATTTGCGGGTGAAGTCCTGGTGGAGTCGCTTTTTTCGCAATCTCCGGTTTGTCGACCACTTTCGAAATGAACACAGAATCAGTAAGCTCTACGAGAGCGGGAACCTCGAGTACGACATCAGCTTCATTGGCTGCTGCGACGTTCCGTTGCTGTTGCTGCCTAGTGCCTGTGAAATGCATAAATGACAAGCTGCCCCGGTGTTTAAACCCAGGCAAACTCTAGATTTCAATAGTTGCAAAATTGCTGAGCATCAATAACTTGATATTGCCGTCGACGTCACCTAGAGCCTGATGGACGTGTCTTTTAGACCGCTTGCATTTAGTGGACGAGACGTTGAGAGAAGAAATGCAAATGTCCAAAAACTGATTTTCATTGCACAACTATTTGTGCAACGTGGCGATCATACAAAATGCCAGACCGACGGAAAGCCCGATGACGACGATGACGGCAATGATTATTCCGACCAAAGGAGTCAGTCCTTTTTTTGATGTTGAACCGCCGTTCTTCCTGTTTGACTTGGTGGATGGTCGTGTGCGACCAGTCAGGCTATCGAGAGTCTTGGATTCAATCGTGCTGAATAACACCTTTGCTTTACTCTTTGCTGATGCAGACTTCCTTTCCTCAGAGTAGTGAAATGGCGACTGCATATCCTTTGATCCAGCCGTCGCGGCGCGCCACCAAATTTCAAGCTCCATTTTGAATTGATCGACAGTCTGAGTGCGTTTATCCGCCTCCGAAATAAGGACATTAGAGAGAGCCGACTGCAGCTGAATCAGTGCAGGCATATCGCTGCGATACTTGCTAATCGGTGTAGGTTTTATGTTGGGATCGCAATGTGCTTCCATCATCTGCACCGGTGTGTCCGGGTCGAACGGCAGTCGACCGGTCACCATTTCGTAAGCGACAACTGCCAACGAATATAGATCGGAGCGGGGATCCAGGTCCATGCCCATGCACTGCTCCGGGCTCATGTAGGCAGGAGAGCCAATTACTACACCAGTCTTCGTCAGACGTTGCAGGTCTTCTTGAATCTTGGCGACGCCGAAGTCCAGGACCTTTACCTTGACGCGACTGTCCTGATGCGTGAGGATAATGTTCTCGGGCTTTACATCGCGATGGATTACGCCCTTGTCATGGGCATATTCCAGAGCTTCGCAGATCTGGCTCAAGACGTTGGCTATGTCGTTGGGATTGTTGAATCGTCCTTTCGTTTCTATGTGATCTTCAAGGCTCATGCCCTGAAGAAGCTCCATAACGAAATAGGACCGTCCATGTGGGGTGGTGATGCACTCGATTGCCTCGACAATGTTTTCATGTTTTAGGCGGCTGTGGATGTTAACCTCGCGAGCGAAGCGTTCTGCGAGGGTCGGGTCGACGAATTTCAGGGTCTTGATTGCAACCAATCGGCCGGTCGAGTTTTGCTTGGCTTTGAACACAGAAGCCATCGCACCTTCGCCGATTTTGCTGATAATCACATAGTTGTTACCGATTACCTGTCCGGCACTCGGTTCTTGGTGTGCCATGGCGGCAGCAATCTTCTCATCCTCTTCATCCAGATCGCAGAAAGAGACGAAGAGCCGAGGTGAAGCAAATTCGGAGTTGTCAGATTGATCGGTCATAAAACTGACTCAGATCTTGTACAAAGATGTGGCAATTCTATTGTGCCCGCCTTATCGATCTCAGGCAACAGATTCAGGCGATTGAGGATGCAAAGCGACAAAAACTGAACATCCCAATCGGTCTGGTCGTCTCTCCAGTCGTGGCCAGGTCGACCAATATTTTCCCGATGACCGGTATGAATTTGAACCCGTGACCGGAGAATCCTGCCGCTACAATTACATTTCGGTGACCAGGAAGGAGATCGACCAAGAAATGAGTGTCCGGGGTATTGGAGTAGAGGCAGGTTGCCGACTTAGTGATTGGACCTGATAGGTCCGGAAAAAGTTTTTGGACTCTCTTTTGCAGTCTGGCAAGTTTATCGGAATCTGGTGACATGGATCTGGTGGCGGCGGTTGTTAGTTCGCCGGCTCGATGTTCTCCGACCTTCACGCCTAACTCGTTATAGTTCGGGAAGCCGTACAGGTCGATTTCACCTGGCGGCAGGTAGGTGAAGAAAACCGGAAAACGATCTTCCTGGAAGTCTTGTCTATTTTGAGGGGTGAAGAAGGCATATTGCTCCAGTGTCACCTTGATAGGCAGTTCGAAGCCGATGCCTTTGAGAAGCGGACCGGCCCACGGACCGGCTGTCAGTATGAGCTTCCTGACCCTCCAGCTTTCGTCTTGTGAAGTTATCTCCACACAGTCATCCAGAATATTGATCGACTGAATTATGGTATTAGGTTTGATGGCAGCTCCATAACTCTCCGCCAATTTTAGAAAGGCAGGGACGCTTACGTCGGGCTCGACATAGCCACCATCCTTCTGATAAAGCCCACGAGTAGTCGGATCGACTTTGAACTGTGGGAAGCGCCTCTTGAGCTCGATATGATCGAGCACCTCGAAAGGCACGCCTTCCCTGGTCATGCATTCGATGCAGTCATCGAAGTCGGTGTTGCCGGGATAGCCGAGATCCAGGCCGCCAATGACGCTGACTAGAGTGCGATTCAGCTCTTTTTCGGCTTCGTACCATAACTCGTACGTCTCCTTTGCCAGTCGCACATAGTCGAGATGTTCGTAGGAGTATCGGATTATTCGATTTTCGCCATGGGAGGCTCCGCGATTGTGCCCGATGTCGAATTGCTCGATGACAACTACGGATTTCTTTTCCCTGGCGAGATAGTATGCGGTCGTGCTTCCCATGCCGCCACCACCGACGATGGCGAACTCAAAATCGGTATTCATTGCGACTCCAATCGATCATCTGCGCGACCAGCTGAGATACACCGCTACGGAACCCGACTCATGAAGCGGCCGGAACTACTCTTTGATGCTCATCGACTCTTTACTGAACGGGTGCGCCTTACCTTCTTCAACGCCGCGTTTGAAGCCCTTCACACTGCCGCAGAACAGACCTGATCCGATTCCGAACGGCAGGGCGGTTAAGAAGGCGAAACTGTGCCCGACCAGGTCCTGCTGTGGCTCGACGCCTATTCCGTCGATCATGCTTTTGCGCATCTTAGCCGTATACTTGCCGGTATCACGCGCGATGGCTACCGGAACGCCCACCATGACACCACATGCAACACCGGCAGCGGATGCAGGTACGGACATCATCTTCGAGAACACCCCGGTCTTTGCTGGTTCAGCACTGGTCTGGGCGGAACTCTTTTCAGCCGTCATCATAGTAGTGGCGTACCGTGGCTTCGATGCCGCCCCAGATTCACCAGCCTGGAAATCAGTCGCGCCAGCACAGGGAACGTTGGCTAAGAGCATTGTGAGCACACTCACAAGAATCTTCGGACTCTTCATTTGGATCGCTCGCAACAGAAGGTTTTAAACCAAACGGCTATTGTACCAGCGGCTGGCTGATTTATCCTGGCTGGCGAAACTGGAGTGTTTTCACTCTTAACCAATGGCCGCCTTGACCTTGGCTCCGAAGTGATCCGTAAGGCGCTTTAAGGTTGGTGAAATATCATCTTTCTCGATCACAGCGTCGATCAGGAAGAGCGAATCGCTATTTTGTGCGTCAGCCAGCGCCTTCTGGAATTCGTCCCTGGTAGTGGCTTGCACTCCCTTGCCTCCGACAGCTCTAGCCAGTCCGGCATAGTCCCATCTTGCCAGATCATAATAGTCGCGGTCCTTGTCGATGAAGCGCAGCATGGCATAGCTGGCGTTGTTGAAGACAATGACTATGGGATTGAGACCGAGCTTGCAGGCTGTGCTGATCTCCATTCCGGTCATCTGGAAGCCACCGTCGCCGACCAGGATAACCGACCTTCGCCTCGGCTCCGCCATCTGCGCTCCGATGCCGGCCGGCACTCCGAAGCCCATGCTTGAGTAGTATCCCGGCGCTATGAAGATATCTGTTTTCAAACTCAGTCCAGCGTAGAGGCAGTCGCCGACGTCGGATACAACCGAGTAATGCTGGTTGAGCATCTCGTTGAGATCCTCGATCATGGCTGCCACTGTCAGAACCTTCTTGCCTTTCGGTGGCGCCAGATTTTCCGGCTCGATGTCGGGAATGCTAAAACGCAGAGCCGGCTTGACTTTACTCGTTAGCTTCTCGCTGAGCTCGTCGACAAAATCTCTAAGAGACACGCCGGAATAGCTGTGGTATCCCACGGTTATCTCACGGGCGGTGGCCTGAATCAAATACTCTTGCGGAAGGCGGGCCGTATATCCGGCGGTCTCCATCTCGGTCAGCACGGTCCCTAAAGAGAGAATCAGGTCGGCGTCCTCGACGTATTCTTTCAACTTGGGGTTACCGAACTGTCCAAAATAGTTGCCGATGAAATTCGGATGGCTCTCGGGAAAGGAAGCTTTGCCAAGGATAGATGTGACAACTGGCAGATTTAGCGCCTGCACCAGACCCACCACTTTGTCCTTGAGGCCGAATCGGCGGACCTCGACGCCGGCCAGCACCACCGGTCGTTTTGCCGACTTCAGGCGCTCTATTACCTCGCTAACGACTTCATTCAAAGCCTGAGTTGAATGCTCAGTGTCGGCGGTCGTCCTGGGATTGGTAGGAATCTCCTGATTGACCATGTCTCTGGGAATTTCGATATAGCCAGGTCTGGAGAGAGCAATAGTCGTATCAAAAACCCGATCGATCTCGTCTTGAGCGACGGTGGGGCTGCTCAAGAGCGTCTGAGATTCCGTCACCTCTTTGAATACATTGTATTGTGTGTCGAAGGTCTTGACGCAGTGATGAAGCTGCGGCTTCTGGCTTCTGTAGCGAGTCTCCGGTGAGCCGCTTATGACCAGGACCGGCGACTCTTCGGCATAGGCCAGGCCGATCGGATTGATCATATTGAGACCGCCGGCGCCGTAAGTGACGAGTGCCACGCCCAGACCTCTAAGCCTGGCATAAGCATCGGCGGCGAATCCAACCGAAGGCTCGTGCGTCATAACTACTGTTTTCAGCTGCGCTCTCTCTTGTGCCGCATAGATTGGCAATACGAAATCGCCGGGAATTCCAAACGTGCAATCGACCCCGTGCTCTTTAATTCGATTAAAAAGGTAATCCGCCAGCTTGCTTTTCGACATCACATTCACCGAATTGGTTCCAACGCTGATAATCTTGAAGTTGTACCTTTTTTCGAGGGCGAATTTCTATCCTGATAACGTGGGTTTTAGCTGTTGAAGGCAGAAGTAGAGAAATATTCGCATGTCTAAAAGCAAACGAAAGCTAAAGAAGTCCGTGCCGCAGCCGAGCTCATCAGTGTCTCCGCCGAAGCGTGGCGAAAAGCTTCCCTATGTAAATCCGGAGAACCCGCACAGTTACCAGCGCTCTGCGTGGAAGCACTTCATCCGGTATCCAGCAGTCCTCATGCTTCTGACGTTGAATGTCGCACTGGTCATGAGCTTTCTCGAGCGCTTACCCAAGCATCAGACGATGGACCCTTTTAAGGAGGCTTTTTTCTTTCTCTTCGTTCTTTTCATCGATCTATTCTGGCTTGTTCCGATGATCTTCGAAGTCAACAAAGTCGAGACCGACTCAGAGGGGATCCGCTTCAGCACGCTTTTCTGGAAAGCCCGGTTTTCATGGGAGGAGATATTGAGGTTCGAGCAGCCCAGATTCTTGAAGTTCGCTATGCTGCGCACTGCAAGATGTTTTTATTTGATTAACAAGTATGATTTGAAACCGTTCTACGAGTTGGCAGCAATAATCGAAGCAAAGATGCCTTCGGAGATAGAGGATTCGGATTCTTGAGGATTTATACTTCTATGCAAGAAATCCGCCTCAGGGCGTGAGCGAGGAAGGAATGACAACGACTATGACCAAGCGCAAACTGAGAGTATTGATTGGCAAACCCGGTCTGGATGGCCACGATCGCGGCGCGAAGGTAATCGCCCGTGCGCTCCGGGACGCTGGTATGGAGGTCGTCTATACAGGTCTCCATCGCTCTCCGGACGAGATTGTCGAGACTGCCATTCAGGAAGACGTTGACGCCATTGGGCTTTCGATCCTGTCAGGTGCACATATGACGCTCCTGCCTAAGGTTGTCGAGATACTCAAAAGCAAAGGGGCAGGCGACATAGTCGTCTTCGGCGGCGGCGTTATTCCGGATGAGGATCGTCAGGCCCTTTTGAAGCAGGGCATTCGGGAGATTATTGTCCCGGGTGGCGGCACTCAAAAGACCATTGACTTCCTGAAAGCTGAGTTCCCTGACCGCTTCAATTAATTGTTTCTCAGATCGTGAAATTTTTGGTACAGGCGACCTCAACCATGGGAATAACCCAGGAGGAGACCAAGTGACAAGATTAAATTTTCTGGCTTATATTAAAAATCGGGAAAGATCTCTTGAAAGCTTGGTATACTTCCGAAGGAATCTACGATTTCGCCATCTTGAGAGGCCCATTCGGTTCAAATGAATCTATTTGAAAACTTCAAAGATGAGAGTCAATCCGGACCAGAGCCCCTGTCCTTTAGAGAAGGTCTGCTCGAAGCTGCGAAGCTTTGCTTTGACAGCTGGAAGCTAGATCGTGCAGAAGCGGTGAAGATGTCTTCCAACTGCTTCAGGGGACGTGGCTGGGACGATGATGCGTGCAGCGTCTACGACAACGTAGTCTGATTTAGCCCGCGTCTTGACCAAATATTATGAGTGAGGGTTCCGAGGAGCCCTTTTCGTGTTGGCGCCGATAGCTTGTAATACTAATTCGAATCTATCGTACAATTATGCGTGCAGGCCGTTCTGCATTGCTCACCTTAGTAGTGTTCGCATCTCTTGAATACGACAACAAAACCTCCTTCAGCAGCGTATCGGAAAGGCGATGTTGTGCTCGTCTCCTTTCCATACACAACCGATGATGGTCAAACCCAGACCAAGAGACGTCCTGCTGTTCTGATTTCCAACGACTACAATAACGCCCGACTGGATGACGTCCTGTTAGTTCCATTGACCAGCAATATTACTCGTGCCGCCCGTGAACCTACCCAGGTGGTCGTCAAAATGGATACTCCGGAGGGAAAACAAGGTGGTTTACGTCTTGATAGCGTGATTGACTGTACCGTCATCGCCACCATTCCCAAGACACTTCTGGTGAGTAAGATTGGCTCATTCCCGCAGGAAGTCATGGAGAGGGTCGATCAATGTCTGATGATCGCAATGGCGATTGGCCGACCAATTGACGAAGCCGAAGGTGTGCTTGGTGCGCCGCCGATGTAGATGGACAGGAAGCTGTACTTCATGTTCGATGCATGCTGTTCGAAGCGTGGATAGAGCTCAAAGCTGCGCTGTCGGTGTGAACCTGCCTCGCGGTTCTTCAACGCGTGCTGCTTCAAACCGCAGCTTCTGAGCTGCAATTCGAACCAGCGCTCTGATGGGGTTACCGTGTGATCCCTTGTTTTAGTCGTCTTGCTTGAAGTTGTAATAGGGGTAGAAAACCAGTTTTACGCCAAGTACGGTAAGCAGAATCGTCAAGAGTTTTGCTTGATCGGCATCTGGTGGTAGAAAGGTTTTTAGAAGCATGAAGAGGCAGAAGCAGAGCGCGAATGCGATTGCTACCTCTTTGGTAAAGCTCACCATTTTGCTCTTGCCTTGAGCATACGTGCCGGGTGGTGCTACCAAAACATAGACGAAGATGCCGCCGAAGAACAGGAGTGAGTCTGATGCGAAGACGACAGTGCCTACATAGAACATCGCTCCGGCGAGGACGACAAGCAAGAGCCCATTCAGTGTGACCAGCTCGCCTTCGCGTTCGGAATTGACTCGTACTTCCATTTCGTTTGCTTTCCCGGTAGGCTCGATTTTGGGAAGTTCGCTCGTAATCCTAATGGTCTTTTCGTCTTCCGCGTTGACGATCGCACCATTATTCGCTTGTGCTGGTTGCTCTTGTGAGAGTTCGCTCAAATCAATCTCGTCGTCGAGCTCGCTCAGGCTTTCGAGATCTGGGCCGATGTCTGTATTCGCCTTCGAAGCTACGGCGCTGCTATCGGGCGTTGAAAGCTCAATTGATTCGTTTTCTCTCACGTCGTCCATTGACAGTCGAAATACCTCGAACAGTTTCCCATATACAATTATTCCCATTGATAGAGAATAACGGTGATCTTTGAATGAAACGTATACAACTATCGGTCGCTGCTTTACGTTAGCGCTTGTCGATGTGTGCGACAACGATTGAGCCGATCTCAGCGTCGAGCGCTTGATCTGCTCTTCCTTCGCAGACTGCGATTTCTACAAAGCCATGGCTTCCCATAATTGCGGTCGGCTGCCCCTTCTCGACAGAACGGTAGGTTTTAGCGATCGGTCCGACTTTTTGATCGTTGATTGTGAACAATGCGCTGGAAGGGAGTTTGATGTTTGGCAGGTTGGTAACTAAATTGCCAAAGCGGTCAACGTGGATGACTCGGCCCTTGAGCGAGCCTTCGTGTCGCTCGATTTCCAGACTGTCGATTCTCTCCAGGGTGTCGATGTCGATCTTTTGTCCAAGCTCACTTGCCGCATATCCGAGGCTCAGACTGGCAGCGATGGGACCGAACAGATCTCGGGCGTGAAAGGTAGAAGATAGTTGCTTCGCATGTTTCTCTGCATCCTTTAAAAGGTCGAATGCCTCGAGCGGATCGCTCTTGGCGCGCTTGCCGAGCGGGTCTTGTACGACTAAGGAGAAGACGCCGTTGTCCGGACCGACAAAACTTTCGCTGCCGTGTTGTAATATAATCCGCCGCTGTTGAGAGCCGACGCCTGGATCGACCACGACTAGATGGACGGTGCCTGGCGGAAAGTAGTTGAAGGCGTTGTAGATTATCCAGGCTGCAGACGCGATGTTGTAAGGTTGCACGTCATGCGATATATCGACAATTGTGGCACTTTTGTTTACTGATAAAATGGCGCCTTTGACAATTCCTACGTAACCATCGGCGTCTCCGAAGTCGCTAGTGAAGCTGATAATGTGGTTAGAGGTCATCAGTATGCCACCACGAATGCGACGGCATATTCCTTTTCGTGGCTCATGCTGACTTCGAACTGGCTCAGCCCAAGAAGCTCGGCGCGCGCTCTAGCGCGGCCATGAAGTTGAAGCCTGGGCTCACCGGAGGGCATTCTCACTAGCTCCACTTCTTGCCAGCCTACTCCCACCCATCCGGTCCCGAGAACCTTTACAACAGCTTCTTTCGCCGCAAAGCGGGCGGCAATTCTTGTCACCATGTGCTTCTCGGCGCTCTTTACATACGAAATCTCATCGGCTGTGAGCACTCTTCGGAGAAACTTCTCTCCGTATCTCTTATGCACTTCCGTGATACGAGCGACGGAGCAGATATCCACTCCCACGCGCATACCAGGGAATCGTGCCTGATCAACCATTGCATTCGTCCGGTCGTCTGGTGCCATAGAGGAAAACCTGCTCGGGCTCCGGCAGCTCGTCGTGGAGCTGGGCGATACTCTTATCCAGCGAAGGATGCACCAGATCTGGTGCGATCTCCAGAAGCGGTACCAGCGCGAATGCTCGGCGATGCACGCGTGGATGAGGGATGTGAAGGTATGACGTCTCCAACACTTCGTTGCCGAAAAACAAGATGTCGAGATCGATGATCCTTGTTGGACCTCGCAATTCTCTTGGTCGTGAGCTCTTCGTTGTCTCGCCCCGATGGAGCTCAGAGAGTCGCGCCTCTATATCCTTCAAAACATCCAGCAGCTCTTCGCAGGAGAGCTCCGTTTCGATCACCAGGACTGCGTTGACGAACCATTCGCTGTACTCTTCACCGATTGGCTCGGTCTCATAAAGGCTGGAGCACTCGATCACTTTTATTCGGTTGAAATCTTTCAGGAGCTGAACGGCTTGCTGAATGAAGCCGACACGATCGCCTTCGTTGGAGCCTAATCCGAGATAAGCGGTGACCTTTCTTTGATTGCCTCGGAACTTTCTTTGTTGAGTCACCAGATATCTCCTTGGACGGTTGGGACTGGCTCCCCTCCTGGTTACCATGTCCCGACAATCGCATGTGTCGTATCGCTAAATTATATCTATCGAATACTGTAAATTGGACTGCTTGACTTGATATAGTTGTTCTTTCGCCGCCTGTCGACTTGTTGAGGCTATTTCTCAGGGTATGAATCCAACCAAAGCGGTCACCAGCGACTATGTTGTCAGACCAATAGAGTCGAGCGATCTGAACAGAGCGATCGATATCTGGTCGCTCTCTTTCGGATTTATGGATCGAGACCGCTGGTCCATGTTTTACGATTCTTTCCTGGACACCGCTATGGGCGCCTATCTTGATGACTACCTCGTGTCGGTGGCAGGAATCACCAATTTCCAAATGTGGCTTGGTGAGCAGCTCGTGCCCTGCGCCGGTGTCTCGGCTGTGGCGGCAGACCCCGCGCACCGCCGGCGAGGGCTGGTTAGAAAGTGTCTGACAGCTTGCCTTCTCGAGTCTCACCGAAAGAGAGTTCCGCTCACTTCGCTCTGGCCTTTCTCATACCCGTTCTATCGGCGCATGGGTTATGAGGTTACCGACCTTCAATATCTGGTCGAAATCGCCGTTCATGGCTTGCCGGATGTTGGCGACGCGAGGCGCTACCGGCGTCTGCACATTGACCACTATGAGCCTTTGAAGCCTATTCACGAACAGTGGATCAAGCGTAGCAATTTGAGTATAAAACGTGGTGATCTTCAGTGGCGGCGTCTTCTCAGCCATCCTGAACGTCAGATTTGCGCATTTTTGCACGAAGACGGCTACATTCTATGGAATATCAAAGATCGGGCCAATCGCACGCTTGATGTTTTCGAATGGGCCTGGGTAAGCGACGATGGTTTTCTCGATGCGATCGCGTTACTTAAGAGAATGGACGATCTCAACTTTGATCGGGTTCGTTTTCGCATAGATGATCTTGCGCCTGTCCTTGCGCTTGGCGTGCCGGAACCTGTTCCGACGATTACGGTCAAGCCCGGAATGATGACGAGAGTATTGCATACAGAAGCTTTTGTAGAGGCCCTGGGCGGGAAAGTGCCACCATTTTTGATTGATGATCCATTAGGCGTCAGCGAGTCTTACAGGGGTAATGGCGAATCGAGACCACCGGCAGGACCATTTTCGCCCGGCGAGCTGGTTCAAGCCGTCACCGATTTTCATATGAGGAAACCGGAGTCGGTGCCTGACGATCTCTACAAAATTGTCGCAACGAGGCATAATTTCACGTCGGAATTCTTTTAGACCGACGTTACCTTAGCTCTCACTGT
>CAZISK010000121.1:0-12512 GCA_964541355.1 uncultured Candidatus Obscuribacterales bacterium | reverse complement strand
ATAGCGGACTACACATTCCACTCACTTCGCAATGAGATTGCGGTGGTAACGCAGGATAATTTCTTGTTCAATACAACCATTGGTGAAAATATCACGATGGGTAAATTGGGAGCCAGTCAAGAAGAGATCATCGAAGCAGCCAAAGCCGCCTATTGCCACGACTTCATTATGGAGCTACCGGACGGATATAACACCGAAATCGGCGAACGCGGAGTGCGACTATCCGGAGGTCAGCAACAGAGAGTCGCCATTGCGCGAGCCATCCTGAAAGACGCTCCGATTCTTATTCTCGACGAGGCCACCAGCTCGCTCGACAACGAATCGGAAGCGATCGTACAAGAAGCACTCAACAACTTGATGAAAGGCAGAACAGTCATCGTGATTGCGCACCGGCTTTCAACTGTTAGACATGCAGATGAGATTCTGGTGCTCGATAAAGGTTCCATTATTGAATCCGGCAGCCATGATGCATTGGCTAGTAGACGCGATTCGACATATTCCCGTCTACTGCAAGCACAATTCGAGCGACCAATCTTATCTTGAGCTGAAAAAGTGTTGCACTGACTTTTCATTGGATCTAAACTGCTCCGTCGCGTTCTATAATTGCGACAATCAATCCAATAGTAATAGTGATGTGAGGTTGTCATGTCTCTTCAAGCAATCAAGGATGCGATCGTCGGCAAGAAAATGATCTGTCCGAAATGCGAAAATCCAATTCAGAGCTACGAAAAATATGCTGAGACCATTGACGCTGTAAGAGACGGCTTCAACGTTGTAGAAGTTGATTCGTTAGGCGAGCGCGTTACTCTAATCTGCGGGAATGAAGGATGCTCGTGGAAAGAGCGAACAGAGTACCCGATGGAGTACGTCCAGGAGGACTAGATCTGACGCATTTCACCGTTGAGACTTAAGCGCAACGATATTATACTGATCGTTTGTGCCTGGCAGCGCACCATGTACAGTATCAGTCCATTGGTTTGAAAACAGATATGCCAGTACCGGTGAGACTCACACGATTACTGGCGATCGATGACTTGCCTTTTCACACGACACGTTAGCCGAGAAGTATAGACAAAAAGAATTGCTTGTACGAGTCGAGGGAGCGTTAGTTAAAGTGCTCTTCCACTGAGCTACGGGACCGAACTATGGTCCCGGCAGGATTCGAACCTGCGACCCCTCCGTAATCAGCGGTTGTAAGCTCTTTCTGTATGAGTACAAGCTATAATCAGATTAGCACGGCGGCGGGTCGCCGTCAAGTATTTGATACCACATTTAATATCGCATTTGATACCACAATCAAGACGCATCAATGCACCGCATTCAACTAAATGCGGTTTGAAGTCGACTTATCGCGCCATAGTATTTAGACGCGACGGACTGCATATGATGTGCACCTACTGATGCACCGGTGTCGTCATCGTTATGTTCTGATTCGATGATATTTAACTCCGTGCGTTGCCGATCAAAATTCGCACCCGTGCAGGTGCGCTGTTTTCTATCCTAGGTGAACACGAGTTGTTTGTCAAAACACCAAACAAAGATACTATTCGAGATTCCCTGGAATTCAAACCAATCGGTTTAAATTCCAGGTCGCGCATTGACCGAATACCTTCGTTGGCTGGAAAACGAACTCTCAGTCAGTTCGGCAAATCAACGCGAATGAACCAACTCGATCTGTTGCGGTCCTGAAGCAGAAATACTGCAAAATCTGCCGGTCAAGAAGTTAAAGTCCGAGGGCTGGCCAAAAACTACTGCCACCAAGTACGCAGAATCATTGCCTACGGCGGACTTGAATCATAGATGCCTTGAAATCCAGAGGAATCAAGCCAGTCCGAGGTGGAGACGGCTAGTTATCAATCTCGATTTAGTGGGTCTCAAAATCAACCCGGCTCCAGATTATGAGAGAAAGCTCATAATCACCCCCTTTACTTCCTTTTAAATGCCGCTTAAATTGACATAGAGATATTATCTCCTGGCTGAGATGGCAACAGTTTTATTGATAGGGTCCGCAATGGCAAAATCGAAAAAGCCGCACAAAACCGCTTCCAATCAGAACAACAATTCCGCCAGTCCGCCGTCAGACGCGGCTCTAAATGGCACCGTCAACCTTGAAAGCGCGGTTACCGGCTACGCTACGGATATCACAGATACCGGGATTCAGAGCAAAGTGCAGCGTGTATTGCAGGATGCACTACCGGCTTCTAATCGATCCTCCGGGCTGCATCAGGCTATTCTGGAAAGCGATCTCGAGACAAGCGGCCGGTCGATTCAACCAATAGCGGCGTCATCGCCAATCGCTCAAGTAGAATCATCGGTGTTTAAACCAATCGAGGCGCCCTCTACAGTTACACCAATTGAAGAGTCCGGCACACAGAAGTCACTTGAAAGATGGACTCCGCCGCCGAAAAAAGTCTTGCCTCCTGAGCCCTCAGTGACACCAACGGAGTTGACACGGGATGCCTTGCAATCCATTGAATTAGCACCGGCTGCTGTCTCCGCCGACTTCCAATTCGAACACGCGCCGGTGCAGGAGTCGGCTATCGCCGTTTTTCATGCGCCTCCATTGCACAGAAGGACTATCGTCCAGGAGTTTGACATACCAAAGCTGGTCAAGCATACACGAGAGGTTCCAGTCGAAGTTGAAGAGCAAAAGGCAGACGGGCTGTCGAGCGCCATGATGTACTTCACCGGCAACGCCGAAAAGACCACTTACACGTCCGAGCTGCGCTTCCGAGCGATGTGCGCCCTAGAACGAGATTCCGAACTGGATTCGTCAGTCAATGCGGCACAGGACCTACCACCGCAAGAAGAACAGTGGAATCAGATCGATAGCTTCGCGCCACCACAGGAAGAGCCGCCACGAATTCTTCCGAGTTCCGGACTCAGCATGCTGGACGTAATTGATCAAGGCTACAAGACGCTCCTGACTGGTCCGGAGAGTTTCGCGCCGCCCAGACAGATTGAAGTCGAGGTCGACTATTCTCAACCGCAAAGCCGTCTCTTGCCACCACAGACTGGACTGAGCCGCGGCTTAGGAACCAGCACCAAGGGTGGTGGCAGCGTGTCCAAGAATCGCTGGTCGAAAAAATAGAGTTAACAACTGGTGTAATGTAGCGCAAAAACTCAATTGGTTATGCCTATTGAGTTAAATCGTCTGTGATAAAATCTGCTCGCCACGGAATCACCAGTGTCTCCGACACTTGGAAAGTAGCTGTCCAAAAGGTAGGTGTAGCATGGGTCACATGATTGAATCCGCTAAATCAGGCAGAGCGAGTTGCCGCTCATGCAAGCAAACGATTGACAAGGGAACGCTGCGACTTGGAGAAGAAGTACCAAACGCCTTCTCTCCCGGAGAAATGACTTATCAATGGCACCACTTGCCCTGTGCCGCGGAAAAGAGACCAGCGGCGCTGAAGCAGGCTCTGGAAACCACCGATGTAGATGTCACAGAAAAAGAAGAATTGTTGAAGACCATAGCAACCGCCGGAAAGAATTCGAAGCCGACAAGTTTTCCGTACGCAGAGCATGCTCCAACTGGACGAGCTTCTTGCGTTTCTTGCGGAGAAAAGATCGACAAAGGCGACCTTCGCATCGCAGTTGAAACAGAGGTAGATACCGGTTCATTTGCACGAAAGGGCGCGGGCTATCTGCATCCTGCCTGCGCGCCGGAACATACCGAGCAAGACGGCATTGACCTGTTTGAAAAGGTTAAAGCGAACACTCTCAATCTCGAAGACGGCGATTGGGAAGTTCTCGAAGAGGAGATGTGCGGCTGAGGAGCCCTAGCTAGACTTCGCTAAACTCTTACACCATTGTCTATCCGAGTCCAGAAGACCTCTAATCCAACCTTCATTACGGGAGACGTTGGTCTTGTCTTGACCAATTCCTCGAGACGCCTACGTCAGCCGGCATCGAGCAAGATCGAAAACATTCGAGTTGGAGATATGGAAACCGCTCGCCCGATTGGTTCGTTCCTCAACGCTGAGTAAATGCGCCGCTCACGGCTCTTATTTGCCTAAGAGACGCCGGCGCTTAGTGGTGCGTTGCTCTCTAAGCGGTTCTTCGGTAGCTGGGGACGTCGTGTTTAACGATAATTCTCATCGCGCGGAGAGCCGGTCGCTGAGGAGGCTCGAAAACGAGCCCAAAAGTCCTTACCAGTAACATTGCGGCATGCCGCTTTCTTCAAAGAAAGTTAGACCGGCAAGACGCCGTGCTTTTTCTTCAAAGGCACCATTTCTTTGGTGGCATAGGCAGTGAATCTACTTATCAGTTCATCCCGCAGATTGTGCGGGGTCACCATCTGGTCGACTACCATCTCGGCGGCGAGCTTATATATGTCCACATCCTCGCGGTACTCGTTACGCTTTTCCTCCACGTAGCGATTACGCTCTTCGGTATCCTCGATTTCCATGATCTTGTTGTAGTAGACGGCATTGACTGCCGCTTCCGGTCCCATAACCGCTATCCATGCCGTCGGCAAAGCGAGACAGGCATCGGGCTCGAATGCTGGTCCGCACATTGCATAGAGACCAGCACCATATGCCTTTCTGACGATGACCGAAATTTTCGGTACATCGGCGGACGACATCGCCGAGATCATCTTAGCTCCAGCGCGGATGATTCCGTCACGCTCAACTTTCGTTCCAATCATAAAACCCGGAACGTCCGCGAGGAAAAGCAGCGGAATATTGAAGGCATCGCAGAGATACATGAATCGAGCCCCTTTATCAGCGGAGTCGACGAACAAAACACCGCCTTTGACCTTGGGCTGATTGGCCAGTATGCCGACCGCTCTGCCGCCTATCCGCGCAAAGCCGGTGATCAACTCAGGGGCGAAGAGCTTCTTCATTTCAAAGAATGAGTCTTTATCGATGATTCGCTCAATCACCTGCATCATATCAAAAGGAATATTTTCCTTTTCAGGAATTACCTCTTCGATGCTTTTCTCGAACTGTTTTGGATCTAACGCTGGAACCGTCGAAGTTCTCTCGTGGCAGTTTGTCGGCATGAAGCTCAAATACTTCTTGCAAAGCTCAATTGCCTCTTCCTCAGTTTGAACGAGCACATCGCCGCAGCCACTTACGCTGCAATGCATCTTGGCGCCGCCCATTTCTTCCAAGGTGACCTTCTCGCCAATCACCATCTCAGCCATTCTTGGGGAGCCGAGGTACATCGAGGCGCGACCGTCGTTCATTATGACGATGTCGCAGAAAGCGGGAATGTACGCGCCACCAGCAGCAGACGGTCCGAAGAGAAGGCAAATCTGAGGGACAAATCCAGACATCTGAACCTGGTTATAGAAGATTTTGCCGGCACCCCGGCGACCTGGAAACATCTCGACTTGATCCGTGATTCGAGCACCGGCCGAATCGACCAGGTAAATAAGTGGAACGCGAAGCTTCATCGCTGTTTCCTGAATACGTATGATCTTCTCGACCGTGCGCCAGCCCCAGGAGCCAGCCTTCACAGTGGAATCATTGGCCATGAAGCAGACTGTTTTTCCCTGAATCTTACCGACGCCACAAACAACGCCGTCTGCAGGGAGACTCTGATCGAGCGCATTAGCAAACGCTCCGTCCTCAACTTCGAATCCCGGATCCAGTAGCAGCCGCAGCCGCTCGCGAGCAAACAACTTCTTTTCTTCTTTGAGCTTCTCGTGATACTTGGGGGCGCCACCAGAACGAATCCGCTCATGCTCTCGGTTCAGTTTTTCGTTCTTGCTCTCTGCGCGTTTTTCTTCCTTCAATTTAACTTCCATCCTGATTCACCTTGGTTCAGTTGTAGTTTATTGCTCAAGTGATTGCTTGGCATCCATTCAGGCTGACCCAGCCACAATAGCGCTTTGGCATAGCGAGCCGCTGAGCAGAATCGAGAGTAGGCCCAACAATAAGCCCACCAGGCGCTTCCGCTCCCGTTTAGTATCAAGCAATTCTACTAACTAGATTGGTTTTGGGCGGTTTTCTACCAATTCATTTCAACAAGAATGCGAGAGATTTAATCGATATAATGAGCTTGAACCTAACGAGGGGTAGCGGTGACCGTTAACAGCACTAGACGGGAATTTCTCAAGAAAAGCGCATTATTGCTGGCGGGGCTGGGCGGGACTGCTCTAACCGACGGATGGACAGCCGCTGAGGCAAAGTCGAAGTACAAAATCGGTCCCTGGACTGGAGACGATTTCAGCCTCGGTCACCGTTTGCGGGATGGAAAAAGCCCCAAACTGCCGGATCGGATTGAAGAGAAAGTCGACTTCGTTATACTCGGCGGGGGTCTGGCGGGGCTATCGTGTGCACATTACCTGAGGGATACTAACTTTCTTTTGCTGGAGCAATATGAAGACCTTGGCGGTCATGCTCGAGGAAGCTCATACAAAGGTATCAGTTATTCGTACGGGGCCTCCTTTCTTGCTGTCCTGGACGGAGCAATTGGTGAGCTGGTAAATGATCTTGGATTGTCGCCAATCAAACTGGATGATTCGAAAAACGCCTGGTATCACAACAATGGGTGGGTCAGCGGAACGCATGGCAACAACGACCTCAAGATCTATAAAGAGTTCACACGCTTGAAGGAAGACTGGAAGGATTTCTTTGGAAAGTGGAATGGGCTCTATCCAGACCTGACTCAATTCCCTGAATTTCTGAAATTAGATGAGCAGCCCATGACGGATTGCCTTAAAAGCTACGATCCCGAGTTTGCTCAGTTGATGGACAATTACGTCAAATCTTCTCTTGGTGGCGGAATCAATAGTGTCTCTATGCTGTCCGGGATCGCGACCATCGAAGACATCTTCGCTCCAACCTTTGTTTTACCGGGTGGAAACACAGCCGTCACGTCGGCGTTGGTCAACCAATTGATGCAATCATCTTCCGACCGCCTACGGAAAGGCGCTTTCGTCTGGGATGTGCGGCTCAAAGACAACGGCGCCATTGTGACGTATGGACTTCGTGACGGCTCCCTTCATGTAGTCGAATGCAAGCATGTAATTTTCGCAATACCGCAAATGGTGGCTGTCCGCGTTGCCAGGAATCTCAGCGACAAGGTAAAAGCAAGTATGTTCCGCTTTCGCTATGGTTCATTTCTGGTTGCAAATTTATTGCTAAAGCAACGATGTTTCGAAGGGTCATTCGACAATTTTCTACCGCAGCCATCTGAAGTAGCAGATATCACATCAGCGGAATCACCCTACATATTCAACAAATCGTACAAGGACGAGATGGGTTCTGTATTAACGGTGTATCTTCCGTATGATGCCGGTTCGCCTGGCCGAACAATCTTGTATCAGGGAAACAAAAAGGCGATGGCGGACAATGTAGTCAGCCAGATTCTCAAAGTAATTCCAAAGATTGAAGGCAACGTTGAAGAAGTGGTCTTGACGCGATGGGGACACGCATTCGCGATCGCTCGTCCACAATACTTTAAGTATATTGCTGAGCTCCAATCACAACAAACATCGGAGTACTCATTTGCTCACTCTAGCGCTCATGGGCTTCCCAGCGCAGAAGCGGCGGTAGCGGGCGCACAACAAGCTGCCAATCGCGCCAAAAGAGTCAAGATAAGTGCCAAACCGTTTTTCTCAATTGCAAACACTTTGTGTGTTCTTCTTGCAGTACTACTAAATACGGCTTTACCTTGCCATGCCGATCCTGCTACCAAATCCGGTGCGACCAGGACAGGAACCCCGAAGCGCGCAGCGTCCAATCCAACCTATTGGCCGCCGGCTCTCAATAACTACTATCCAGATATGGAGCTGCTCGATCAGGATGGAAGGCGAATTCGACTCTCATCTTTAAGGGGCAGAATTATCGTCGTCGAGCCAATCGGAATGTCCTGTCCAGCCTGCCAGGCCTTTGCCGGTGCTAATAAACCCGGCGCCAGATCCTATGCCAACGTATCGCCGCAAAACGGACTGAAGTCATTCGAGGAGTACCTATCCGACTATACGGGAACCAGCCTCTCCAGTAACAAAATCGTCTTTGTTCAACTTCTTCTGTACAGCACCTCCATGCAGGCGCCGACATTGCAGGAGGCCCAGACCTGGGCGAACACCTTCGGAATGAAGACTTCACTCAACAAGTATGTATTAGTCGGACAACCCAATATGATCGGCGCGCACAGCTACAACATGATTCCTGGGTTTCAACTAATCGACAAGAATTTTGTCTTGCGCTCAGACTCGACCGGTCACAGACCGCAAAATGATCTATACTCCCACTTCTTTCCAACACTCAAAAAACTGCTTAGCTCCTAGCTGTTCTCAAAAAAGTTCATGCGAATCACTGTATCAATTCTTACCACCTGCCTGATCCTACTCTTCGCAGTTCAAACTTCCAGGATCTCGTATTGCGCGGAACCTGCGTCGTTGAGCAAGTCTTTGATCTTCTCCAGGTCGAATAGACCAGAGCGAGTCGACTGCCTGGGTCTGATCGGAGTGCCAGCATA
Organism: uncultured Candidatus Obscuribacterales bacterium; assembly: GCA_964541355.1. Taxonomy (GTDB): domain Bacteria; phylum Cyanobacteriota; class Vampirovibrionia; order Obscuribacterales; family Obscuribacteraceae; genus JADYXR01. Next base: position 4,073 of record CAZISK010000121.1, on the reverse strand, counting down.
TGCAATGATCGACGGGCAAAAAGTTAGAGGCATCTTTGCTTTGAAGGTTGAAGCCGAGGGTCAAGCGTACGCTGCGGGCGTCCGAAAGGGCGATGTCTTTCTTTCACTCAACGGACGTGTAGCAGAGTCGCCAGTGGTAGCAGCTCGAGATCTGCTGGAACTGAGCGGCATGAACATCGATGTCACGTATGCGAGAAGATCCGGCGATCGTCTAGTGGTGAAAGAGGGCAAAGTCTATGTCAATGCAGTCGCTGCTGATCCCTTAAGATTCTCGACACCAGGCAGCGATTCGCAGGCAACGTATGGAAAGGTTAGGAGCAAACCGAAGGAATACACCAAACAGGAGTTGGCGGAATACATGCTCCAACTCGTTAATAATGACCGCTCTGCAAATTCGAATCTTCCAAGGTTGATGCAGAGTGCTCAACTAACAACCATGGCAGAAAAGTATGCGGAGGACATGGTCAAACGTGACTTCTTCGGTCATAAGGATCCGGAGGGGTTGGGCATGGTTGAGCGCGCCGCCACATTCGGTATCACTGGTCACATCGCCGAAAATCTATCCTGCGTCAAAGGACATGAAGACCTACGCGACCAGATCAAGAAATGCCAGGAGATGATGATGAATGAGCCGACGGACAACCCCTTCAATCATCGGGGCAACTTGCTCGATAAAGAACAAAAGAGCATTGGCATCGGTATAGCAAGGCTCCCCACTGGCGGTGTCATTGCAGTGCAAGAATTTTCACACGATGAACTCGAGTAGTCATCGTTGTGGCAACTCCCGACGTCGGCAATCTCGTCGCAGTTCAAGAGTTATCACTGAGAACTCGAATTAAGCTTTGCCTGGGAACTCCGCCCTCCAGCGTTCTCATTGCAGGGCAAGAGTATTCACACGACAAACTCGAGGTATTAACTTCGCTTCGACATCAAAGTCAATAACTCTAATCCTTGATCCTGAGGAAAGGAGTCTGTGGGCTGATATGAGATGTCAATCGTAAAATCGTGGTCGAATAGAGAAAATATCTCGCTCTTCTCGACTGGAAATGGAAGTCCGCCACCAACACGGTCTTCGATGCGCCAGAGTGCGAGGAACTTGCCTCCCGACTTCAGAAGATCGCGCACTGTATATGCATACCTTCTGCGATCCTGAGGATGGATAGCGCAAAAACAGTTATGTTCGACTACGACATCAAAGTAGTTGGCATATTCCGGTATTGAAAAAATGTCTCTTTGCAAAAGATAAGCTTGAGTCCCTAACAGCCCAGTAGGGTGGAGCTTCTTGTATGTGCTCTGAATGGCGCTCGGGGCGAAATCTATGCCTGTAACCTGGAATCCGTGTTTCAGGAATAGCAGGCAATCGTGACCGGTGCCGCAACCAAGCACCAGTAATTTTCCAGGCGGCATTTTATAGGGAGAATCCAGAAAGGTACAGAGTGGTGGCGGAGGCGCACCACAATCCCAGGGCGTCATACCATGCCGGTAGAACTGCTCCCAGAAGTCAGGTCGATCAATACCGTCCGGTATTTGAAGTTTGCCAGTCATCGTCATGTTCGGCCAGCTCAATAACAACTGTATTCGCGGACCACGGTTCCTTTCGAAGCTTACCACAAGATTTTTCGACTGCGCAGCTGCTCTATATTATTCTGCGAACGATAAGCAACAATTCCGGCTTTAAGGAACGCTAACAATCGCAAGAAGCTCAGGCAGATCGACGACAATGGCTAGTTTAAACGCGCTGAACAATAATGGCAAAAGCTTTCGTATTTGCAAACGGAGAACCCGATTTTCCTAATTCTCTGTCGGAATTAATTGACAAGTCCGACGCTATTATCTGCGCCGATGGCGGCACGCTTCACGCCGCCAGTCTGAACCTCCTGCCGACCATCATTATTGGAGACATGGACTCAATTCCGGAGCCCCTGTTGAAAACATACGAGCAACAGGGCACCGATATACGAAAGTATCCTCGAGACAAAGACGCAAGCGACCTGGAGTTATCTCTTCAAGCCGCCGCTGGAGCAGACGAAATTATTTGCCTATGCGCCCTTGGCAAACGCCAGGACCATTCCCTTGCCAATATCTTGCTTTTCGCAAAATACGCCACAGACAAAAACAAAATCGTACTGCTCGGACGCTCCTGGCGAGCCCAATTCGTCACCGCAAGTCATCCGGCAAACTTCTCAGGAGAAAGTGGTGACACGTTGTCGCTAATTCCGATTAGCAACACTGTGACAGGCGTCACCATAAATGGTGCCAAGTGGCCGCTCCAGGATGCAACATTGCATTGGGGAAGTTCCAGAACCATTAGTAATGTTTTCCTGAACAACAAAATCAGCATCAACCTGAACGGTGGTATGTTGCTTGCCTTCCACTACGCAAGCTTTGAACCTCCAACAAAGACACTACTCCAACGGGAATTCCTTTAGCTGAAACTGAAGATACATTCTGGTATCGCCTGTAATGTCAGCGGTACAATCAATGACTGTTCTTTCTCCCTGAATCAAAGACCCGCCGGAGATATCCTTATCACCATTGAAGATTCGAATCGTGGGCAGTCGATTAGCTTCGAATGCAACAGCGCGAGGGGAGGGTAATCCAGAGAATCTCAGTGTGATACCAGCTTCTTTCAGTTTCGGATGTTGAATGTATTGACCGGCCTTATTAGCAATATTTTCAATCCAGATTTCGGCTGATTCACCGCTCGTTAGAAGCCCGAAATCAGTCACCAGGCAGACCGGGTCGTTGTGTTCATCCAAACCCCACCACGATGTATAAGAGCCATCACCAAAACCACTTCGCGCACACACAAGGTTGATCTTACTCGCCAAATGTGGCACTACGAAAAATCTCTTCGCACTGAGGAAATCGCCAAAAGATGCCGCGGTAACTTGTTCACCGAGTTTTTGACAGTCTTCTTGAGACAAACCCCTCACACCTGAAGCATCCATAAAACATGCTATTCCGGAATCAACTCCATAGCCAAATATTTTGCCCCGTTCAAGTTGGGAAAGGGACTGTCCTGGTAGAAGCGCCATCTCCCACCGGATCGCTGGCTCAGACTTGAACTTGATCATCATTGCGGTAACACGCTCATATTCCTTACATATGCTGGCAAGTACCTGATACTCTCCAGGACGAACTGACCTTGTGAAAGTCTCTGAAGTAGGGTTAAGGCCCATGACAGGATCACAAACGATGATTTCGCCACTAGGTACATTGATTTTGCCAATCTCGCTAACCTCAATGGTCAAAGGGCCTCTAGGACTCTTGAACTGATAACCGTTAGCGAATGCCTTTTGAAAGTCCGCGTGAACGAGATCCTTTTCCTGCGTCATTTTAGGATTATGCTTGAAAGGCGACAACTGTGCCCAGAAAGACTGACTCGGGTCCTTACTCCGATCATCTTCGTCCATGCGTTCTATATTTTGATTTTGAGTATCCTTTTTGAACATCAATGACACCATCGTGGTCGTTGGCGACGTCTTGTTGATGCTGACTATTGCATGGTCGGCTCCTTTGTTGAAGTCGAGGCTGGACATGCTCCAATCTATAGCGGAACTTGGCGCCGACGCTGGCACGCTGGAGCTGCTCCATCCCTGAGTCGGCATTTGCTGCCTGTACCATTTTGCAATGGCTTCGGGCGAGCTTTCCGTACTTGTAGTGAGCATCACGTTACTCTCACTGACGACCTTGCTACCTGGGTAAACTGGTATTGGAAATCCCGCCGACGTCGCCGGGCTCTTCCGTTCAATCCGCACTGATACCACGCATAGCAACAAGCACACAACCACGATACCAAGTACGATCTTTGACGATACGTTCATTTCAGCGACTCACAGCTAGTGCTTTCATTGCTACAGCTCAAGAGAATTGCGCCCACGTCGAAATTGTAACATGCGCCGTTCGGAACAACATTTTGGAGCGGATGATGCTTATAGATTCAGTTAGTGAAAGTTCCTGGATTGCAAATCAGGTTGTCCTTTGAAGCGGACCATGCCTTCGAAGTGAGAGGCGATGACGTTGCAGACGCCGGCTTCTAGTTGGAGCTTTCCAGCGATACAGAGGAATGA
>CAZISK010000120.1:0-12615 GCA_964541355.1 uncultured Candidatus Obscuribacterales bacterium | reverse complement strand
TCTTCGTCGTCAGCATCGTCGTCGTCAGCATCATCATCGTCGTCGTCGTCGTCGTCGTCAGCATCTTCGTCGGCAGCATCAGCATCGTCGTCGTCAGCATCATCGTCGTCGTCGTCGTCGTCGTCGTCGTCAGCATCGTCGTCATCGTCTCCATTTCCTTCTTCACGATGACCATTTCCATTTTCGTAATCGATGAAGTTTTCCTCGGCCCACTTGCCTTTCTCGACGAAGGCTTCCTTCAAAGTGCCGGAATCCATCAAAAGTCCACCGCGCAGATAAGCGATAATTTGAATCGTCTCGAACTGCAATTGCATCATCTGTCGCCACGTGCCTTCATCGGCGCTCTTCAGCATTCCGCTGGTTTCATACTGGATCTTTCCATCTCTTATATGGGTCGCGTGATCGATACCGCGGTCGGACTCGAGCTGCTTCAGCTCGTCGTCGCTATATTCTGCCAGAGTGTCTTGACCAAAAACGTTAAGAACGCAGCAAGTGAGCTTCCCTTCTTTGCCGAGCTCCGTCAGATCCTCATAGTTGTCATCCTTGATCGCCTTCAGCACTCGTTCTGTAAGCTTCTCGTCCTGCCAACAATAAATCAGATCCTCGTCAGTGATGTGTCCATCAGACTCTTGCTTGTTGATGCACGTCATCTTCCCCTTTTCTTCCAGGTGCTTTATTATCTCCGACCTCAAAACCGGCATTTCATCAGAGGTCAACAGACATACATCACGAGCCATTCCTTTGTCCTCATATTAGCGAGCTTGCGAGCGCTGACATTCCAAATTCTTATTCCCTGCTTTAGATAAACTTCTGCGCCTTTTCTCTTTTGTTCGATTTTTCGGCATTTTTAGGGACAGGCGGGGCAGATACTGGTTTTATCAAACTTGCAGTCGATTCGTTGGCGACGTTGACCTTGCAATTGGGTTTCAACCGTCGATAAGAATGACGAGCTTAGCATGGGAAAGCCCGGTTGAGCTTGTGTCAGGTTATTTCTTCTAAGAATTGTGCTAGCCAGGCTCGCTAACAGTACCTTGTCAGAAAATCATCACCGATCAGTCCAAAAGACATGAGAGACCGAGTTCGAATCTCTGGTACGGGTTTATCGTTCAATGTTGTGATATCAACAAATTCTCAACAGTTCGGGCGTACTCTGACGAATACCACTCGACAACGCTCGCCAGCTAAGGACTCGCGAAACAATCGTATGAACTTTTCGGCAATCGCAACATTGCAGGAGGAGTCTCAATGCCCCCACGCGATATTGACGGCAAATCGACCACAAACAATTCCAATGACTCAATCTGGTACAACATTCTCTCGGAGGTTTTTGGACCGTACGTGAAGTTGATTTCGCCTGCCACCCAACCAGGTCGTGACCAGAAAGATGACTCGGAAACAGATGACTCCGAAACAGACGATTCGAAAACGGACGATTCGAAAATAGACGGTCCTCTCGATTTTGAGCCTTATGATGCCACCACGATGTCACCCAAAGATGACAGACTTAAGGCGACGCAGCCACTGGACTTGTACTCAGTAATCAACTTCTCCAGGGAGACTCACCTCCCTGACTGGTCCTCGTTGTTCGAGGATATTCAATCGCCCTTCAAGTCCGATAGACGTCCAACTGGCAAACGCACCGAAGAAGACGCGCCTCCGGTGGCGACTGGCAGCGGTGACTCCAATTTGAAAGCGGTCGGATTGTATCAACTGATGCGGACTGTTCGTTCCGCTGCAGAGCAACTGTTTGGTTCAGAAAGCAAGGATGGTTTATCCACCAAACAAAGTGCACAGTCATTTTTGTCTGCTCTCTCAAAAAGATCTGACCTGGAACAAGGCTTGCCCATATACAAAAAAGCTGTGAATGACGGAGTTTTGACCCGCGGACACCTGATTGTTCTTATCAATAAAGACAAAGTTGATCCCAAAGATCGGGGCAGTATCGAACAACTTCTGGCTGACGGCAAACTAAACAAGGTGGCGCTTACAGAGTTGCTTAGTTGGCCAAAACAGCAGATCACGGACTTTTTTAAAAACAAAGATTCATTGGAAACCGTTCTTCTACCCGCGTTACGAAAAGGCGGGTTGGACGCAGAAAGTATGTATCGTCTCTCATCGATGTCACAAAAGCAAAGATCGCAAACAGAGAAATTTCTAGCCCGTGAACTGGCTGATCCCAGGTCGTCACTTAGCCCGCTAGCTTTGAAGAATCTGACTCGTTTGAATGAATCAGACCTGAAGAAGATCGACCGCCTCACAACATCTCGCGGTAACTTCAGTTGGCAAGACATTCTCGATGTACTAGGCGGCAAAAAACAAAAAGAAGTCAATCCCTCAGGAAGAGAAGCGTCCAGGCGAAATACTCTGCCCGAACGAACCATTTCGACAGTTCTATTGGAGAACATCAATAAATTCGACGATACCAAATCAATCCATCGTGAAGCTCGAGACGCTGTGATCACTGGAATTGGGAAGAACCAATTCACAGTCGAACAGTTGGATCGATTGCTTATGGCCAAGCCTGAAAGCATCGTCAAAGTCATGAAGACCCTTAACGACTTGAAAGACAATCCAGAAATCCAATCTCGATTGCTCTGTCTAAATGGTTTTCAGCTCGACACATTCACCGCATTGCCTGCTGAACTGCAAATGCCTCTTCTGAAGCGGGGTCTCGTCGATGGACCAGCCATCGATCGTCTGGATAGATTGACACAACCAGAGCGGACGGCTGCTCTCGAAATTCTCAAACATGCGGTCAACAACGAGCGCTTTCTCACCCCTGAGTCGATTAAACAGCTGTTGTCTCACGAAGGACCAGTAATTATCGTCATCGAGCAGATGGTGCGCGACGCTGCGGAAAAGGACTCGAAGTCGGTGCAACCAGAGCAGCTCGTCGAATCGCGGAAGATTAATGAGCGTTTGACGGCTGCGTTGAGTCTCAACGCCACGGAACAGACAACCGAGTTCTTGAAGGCAATGGAGAAAAATCTGCTGAGCCCAGCTGAAGTGACTACACTGGCTCAACGAAAAGATAGGCTGCGTGACGGACTGTTCGAACTTCTGAAGAATGGCACTATAAATGATACCAATCTCGCCCGTCAATTGCTGACCGTGCCTTCACCCCATTGCAACGTTTATGTGCAGGCACTCCTGGCCGGTAAAGTCGAGCCTCAGACTTTAGTGCAACATCTAACAGAGGCAATTGGTCTGAGGGACCATGAGGCTTTCACACGGCGACTTCTGAGTGATGGAAAAAGCACGAAACCGGTTGATGAAGCTTCGACTACGGAGAAGCCTCGGCCCAGGCGGATGACAACCGCTAGAAAGCCGGCAGACAATGACGGTCCAGTCAGCTCTGCAAGAAAGCTCGATCGACACCAGACTTACTTCGAAACTCTGCAAGGCAGAAAGGCTAAACAAGCACCTGCAGATGCTGTTCCTCCTGTTTTGCTAGGACCGGAGTTAGCCAAACGCGCCCAAGCGATGTTGGACTACGATAAGGGTTCCGAAGTTCCAGCCGAAATTATTCGCGACGTTCTCAGGAACTTGAGAGCGAATGAACTTAGAGGTATCTCCACCGATGAACTGAAGAAGGTGAAAGTGGAGGAGCGTTTCACCGCAGCCACCGCTCTGGCTGAAAAGTGTGCTCGCTGGCACGAAATGCAAGTTCCTCAGGAAATGCTGGACATCGTGAGAGACCATGCTCGCGACCAGGGCAAGCCGCTGCAGATTGAAAAACTGCGCGAAGTGTGGGACAAGCTGACACAAAATGACAAACTCACACCCGAAGAGCGGCTAGAACTCCGTGTATGTTTGATCAAGGAACAACCGCCAAAAAACCTGTCGGAGTTTTTAGAGACATTCAAGTCGGGCGGCAAGCCTGAAAATATCGAAGACTATCGAGCGCTTAATGAGGCGCTCTTCACGATGATTCAGGAAAAGCATGGAGAAAAATACGGGGAGCCGTTGCGCCAGGCTTGCACCAGAATAGGCAGACAGTGCCATCCTCATATGCTCATGGAAGCCAACATGGAGCCGATACTGAATGGACTTAGCCGAGACAAAAGAGCAGAGGTCCTCAAAGAGTTGGTAGCGCGGCGCCAGTATTTGAGCCAGGAAGGCATGAAAGATGTTTTCACCGCTATGGCCAAAGATCTCAAAGAAATAGGGGCAGTGAAGCGAGGCTATGTCACCAACGATGTGACGTTCATCATCGATAGCTGGGAAGGACGGGCACTGGCGCAACTGTTCCGCAAATGCACCGGTCTAGAAGTGAAGGTTCATTCTTCTTCAGACGCGCCAACAGGAAATGGGATGGTGGTAGTATTCGGTGCAAAGTTGAGTGCCGAAAAACAGGCACAATTGGAGACAGCTTATGGCGATCGGCTAAAGCAGTTAGAGTCGGTCCAAAAGTTATTCGAGGGTGCCAATCTGTATGACCTCATGTTGGCACGGCAAATGCCCTCGAAAGAGAATCTCGAACGGTTGCTTACACGTCTGGGAGTGACCCCCGATACCGCGCCCGGTGGCGAGAAGCCGGCTCCAATGACGAGGGAAGAGTTCAATGCATTTCGCGCTGAGCTGGAGCTCGACGTCCGGATGGCGAGAGAGAGAGGCACCACTCGCTCACTGTTGCGCACTCAACAAGCCGCTGGCAAAGACGCCCAGCTCGACAGTCTCAACCATATCATGGCTACTGGCCACGCGCTCCGCTTTTATGATTCCCGCAGCGCTCTGGTTGAAGCACGTCGTCTCCACACCGCGCTCCAGGAGAAAATGGGTGTTAATCCAATGTCCGAAGGCACAGTATTTGTAACCTATTCGGCTTACTCCGCCGGTGCCAATAAAGGTTCGAAAATTGACAGCATGGATCAAAGCGTCTACTTCTATCGTTTGGCTAATGGCCTGTTGGACAAAAAATATGATGACCAGTTCCTGACCAGGGATCAATTTCTGGATAAGGTCAAGAAGGGCGAATTAGGCGCGGCGAAACGCATTGCGGTGATCGATGACACAGCAATTACCGGTACGCAGGTCTCCGAACGCATGCGCAAATTGCGTGAGCTTTGCGATGAAAGGGGATTAAAGGCTGAGCTCTTTTTTGGTACATTCCTGGCTACTCACGATGGCAAGCACCAAGTCGACGGTTCAGGCAAGCAATATGATTGCCATTTTGTGAACGGCAGAACGGTAAATAAGCCGTTCGGCGAAAAGGACACATACGAGGCAGGATGGGCAAAGTACACCGTACACAAAGACCGAGTGATTCGACTGCTGGAACAACTTGGACTAGCAAAAGGAGCTAAGGGTGAGACGGAAGGTGACAAAGCACAAAGACTAGAACGGAAGAAAAATCTGATGGTGGACTTCCATAAGCCTGGCAAAGTTTCCCAGGTTAATGACCGCGTCTTGAAGGGCGGCTCCGATGGCCAAACTATTCGGCTTGTTGCGCCTGTCCTGCTAGGAACCATGCATACCAATGTTCCACTTGCGATGAGAGAAGTATTGCAAGATTTCGAAGTCCTGGACGCTAACACTCAGAAAGTTAAAAGGCCGAAGGAACCAGCAGGCGACGGAAAAGAGCCAGGTGAGAGCAAACCGGCCGAAGAGTCCGCGAACTCGACTTCGGGTAGAAAAAAAAGAGGGCAGCCGACTCGGGAGTTTGATCATTTTCGAATCAGGAATTTTGGAGAGGTCAAAGCTGGTGAATCGGTCAGCATTTGGCGCGGTGCAGAGATACCGAGGACAAATTTCACTGCTGAGGCTATGGCCGAACTCAAAAGAAATAATGTCGAAGTTATCGTTGATTTGCGGACCGCGGGCGAGAAAGCCAAGTGTCAGGCAGAACGTGAATGGTGCAAGGATCGAATGCGCTATGTCTCGTGGAAGGAGATATGCGACTTCGCCGGATTACCGATTCCCACTTCCGCGCTTCAGGTTCAGACTAATCCCGCCTTATTGAGGGCGGCGGCAACCTATCTGGATCAAGTGGTAGGAACGCTGAATCAGAGCGGCAAAGAAGCCAAAGTCTTCGTTCATTGTATACAAGGTATGGATCGAACCGGTGCTGTTATGCGCACCTACCAGAATCTCTTCGGAGGGTTAGACGCCGGTAAAGCCGATGCCGAGATGTATAGCTTTAACGGTACCCCGAGAAAGTGCGCCTTTCCTAAGAAAGATGCCACGACAGGCGGTGGCAAAGAAGGTCTGGCCGGAGACCCTCGACTGATTGTCGAAAGCCTGCTGGATAAAGGTATCAATACTCTGGCGAAAAAACTGGAGCGAGCACAGCGCAGCGGTCACACGGCGGAGGCAAGAGCGCTGGAGGAAAGTATGAGCAATGTTTTGCTCAAAGAGGCTCGTGCAATGGCGAAACAGATGGGCATCCCACCTGAGCTAATCACAAAGGGCAACGTGAAATTCGGTGAGCCTCAAGATGGCAACCGGGGCGAGTTTTCCATCAGGGGCAACGAGATCGTGATCGACCCTAAATCTCGAGGACCAATCTCTGCTCTTCGTCACGAACTCAAACACATGGACGAAGCACTTCGCCGTACAGCCCTGGCTAAAGCCGCACCAGAAGTGTTTGCTGCTCAGCTGCTCAAGTCCGTCTTGAACAATGTTGGTAGTGGAGAGGAACGCGCTCAGATCAGTGAATCAGGCAGTACTGTCCTCAGTCGTCGAGCCGCCCTCGACAGCAAGGGACGCGATGCCCTGCGGGAGGTCCTTAGTAATTACCTTGGTGGCAACCAACCAAAGAGCTCGGAGCCGATATCAGAACCAGAGGTCGGCAAGTATCTGACTAATTTGAAGACCAGAGATCATAAGCAGTATGACGCCCTGATAAGAGCATTCGGCGGCGGCGCGGAGGGCGAGAGCCGAGCGATACAAGAGCTCACCGGTGAGATCGGGCACTACCAGCTGGTCAAGGATCGATCTGTGATTCCAGATTCGGATTTTACGGTAAAGGCTGAAGACTCGGAAGCGGTCAGCCGAACAAAAGGAGACCTCAAAAAGGTTATCGATGAGAAAAAACTGGTCTATGAGCGCAGCAAAGAAATCTATGGAGGGTTGCAAAATCATCCTGAAATGACCAGGTTGACCGGTGGACTCTCTCATGGTACCACCGGCATCTGGTCCGACACAGCCTATGAAAGTTCCGCCCGTGAATTTGCCGCCAGACGAGCCGGTCTGGTAGAGGAGCTGCGCCAGGTGGTATCAGATTTGAGGCGCTCGGTCGGCGGAGAGACGACCGTTCGTGACCTCGCCAAAGCGGATCCCCGCGCTCAAAAATTGATTGGTGAGATCGCCAATCAAAATCTCATCCGCTCCGTGGTGCAAAGTGTGGACAGGGCTCGTGAAGCTGAGGCCGCTCGCGACACCTCTACGGCACAAGAGCACACCCAGCGTGCTCAGCGGCAAGCTCAGGAGCTTTTGGAGCGCCTGAGCTTGAACGATCCACACGCCGGGAAGATCGTCGAATACGTGATTAACAAAGGCTTGATCGAGCCCGGCAATGTCCCTCAGGCTCTGCGCCCGTTGGCGGCTGAAGTAACCAATACTTCGGTCGATCGTGCGCTGGACTGGCTTAATACCAACCTCCTGGGCGACGCCAAGCTCAAAGCCGGCCAGGAGCACCAGCGTGAGATCGGCAAGGAAAAGTTGTCCACAGCCCTACGCGAGGGGACCTACGATTCCGCCGTTCGCCTCGGCTTTGCTGAGCAAGCAGAGCTGTTCAATCTGGGTGTGCGCGAACTGACCATGGAAAAGTTGCAGCGAGAGCTGCTTGACCTTTTTGTAAACAATACAGAGCAGCTGCGCGGTGACAAGGCCTTCCAGCGCATCACATTGAAAGCGACAGAGACAGACAGGGCCGAGCTGCTGTTCAAGACAACGGTGGATGGAAAAGAGATAAGCTTCAACCCTTTATACAGAGAGCAGAGTAATGGAAATGATGTTTTCGTCTATGTAGATCAACATGGTCGGCGGCAAACGGCGGAAGTAGAGAAAACCACAATTGAAGCGCTCCTTCCCAAGGCGCTAATCGACAAAGTCAATGGAGCCGGAACCCCGGCTGCTCGCGCTGAAGGGTTGGCTCAGATCGAAGGGGAGTTGTCCGGCGTTCTAATTCAGATTGATAGCATTAACACCCGTCAGCAACGACTTGCCGATGTGCTCGGTGAGGGAAAGGAGAAGATTGAAACTGGCTCGCACTGTGAGCGGCTGGACAATCTGACCAAGCTCGATCGCCTGCGAGCGGAGCACACCGCCGAAACTACCCGTGATACCGTACTGGAAATCGCCAATCTTAGAACAATCGTGGAAGCCGCTGGTGTCAATGTAGAGCGAGCAGCCACAGGTCATCACGAACGAGGCATATTCGAATTCGAAAACGGACAGCTCAAGGTCGGAGATCCTTCCCGCCCTGAGACGCTCAAGCCGCTCGATCGAGTAATGAAAGAGAAAGTCGAGCAGTATTTTAGAGAGCGCATTGCTCGTGAAAAGACTGATCTGGAAAAAGAAAACCAGCGGATCAACAAGCTCGAGAAGGACGCGAAGATTTCCGGTGAGGAAGCCGCCCGTTTGCGTCAGACGGCCCAAGCAAAGCACGACGATACTGTGGGAACAGTTGGACGCGACTTCCAACGTTACAACGATCCGAAGGAAAGCCAGTATCGTGCGGAAGTCAACAAGAAAGTGGAAGCCGCGAGCCGAAACATATCCGGCAAAATTGCCGGTGGCGCCGTCGGTACATGCGCAGTGGCGCTAAGCTTTTTCATCGTCGCCAACTACGCGTTCGGCCATCAACATGGACCACCTCTGGAAGGCGACAAGCCTGTCTCCGCCTCCGACCTCCGGCGCCAGAATCGCCAGGCCCTGGAGGAGGAGTACTCTCGCAGAACGGCCAGTACAGGCGACACCACAGTTCCAAAATCATCCCCGACCACACCGGCGGCCGGGCTGCCAATGGACAATCAGAAATCCATTGAAGATGGACTGGCCAAGCTATCGTCGAAAAATCTGCCCTTCCCGGCCAACTTGCGCAAAGAGCTCGAGGAAGCTCTCAAGGATCCCGAAAAGCTGTCTAAAGACGACTCATACATAAAGCTCCGACAGAGTCTTAGAGGGGCTATTGAGAAGAACCAATTGAGACCGTTATTGGTACCATTGATTACTTCGGTGCTGGAGACCGAGGATGTTTCGTCACAAAACATAAAAACGCTCCGGAACGAGGTCGGCAAGGGGCTCTTCAATCCTCAACTAGTGCGCGACTCGCTGCTCTCCGAAGCAAAGACGATCAAATCGCCGGAAAGCAGGAAGCTAAAAGATCAGGCCGCCGTAGAGGACATGATGGTCGCCGATCGCGCGCGACTGAAACTGACTTTTGATCCGGCTTTGCGCAAGCAGCTCGAGAAGGCTCTTGACGATCCAACTCGGCAACGGTTGGCCCTCGATCATCTCAGCGACAAGCTCTACATAGCTCTCAATAATCAGGCCATCCGTCCTGAGCTGCGCGACCTCATGGTTGACTATCTAGAAAACAAGCTCACGAAAACTGAGGACATCCAGCGCCTGAAGCAGGAAGTCGGCAAAGGCATTTTCCGCCTGGAGCTTTTGGAAAAGGCGCTGGAAAGAAAATCGCAGATTACTTCAGATTCGCAACTATATGGTCAGTTGCAAAAAACCGTTCAGAGCTTTCTACCTGTGCTGCGTCAAGGAGCGCTGGAAGATAATCTGACCGATTTCGCCCGCAAAAGCAAAGGCTACGAACTCCCCTTCCAGCCTCAGTTACGCAAAGATCTGACCGCACAGATAGACCAGCAGCTGGTTGATCTCAACATCGGCAAGATGAATAAAGACAAGCTTGCCTCTGTTCAAAACATTGAGTCTCTGCGGCAGTTGTTGGGCGATTTGTCGGAACAGGATGTCGAGAAGCTCTCGAAGACGATGGCAACTTTGCCTCCGGAATTGAAAAAAAGCATCGAGGAAGGCTTAGCCAGAGGTCAATTTAAAGAGCAGCATGTCGGCAGTTTGTCCAGCCTGGTAAAAGGCGAGTTATCGTTGCTCAAGGCTCTAGAGCTGAAAGCTCAGATTGGACTGCGCTCTGGTGCCGGCTCTGGTCTTCTCAAGCCGGAGCTGCTGAAAGAGGCTCTGAATAAGGAGATAGAGTCCAGGACATGGGGACCGATGAGCCAGGCCGCCTATGCGCAAACAGTCCAATATGCCACCGCCGATGCCACTGTGCAATATCGCTTTCTTGGACGCGAGCAATTTGCTTACCTTCCCGCCGACGGTCCAATCGAGATTCCGGGTGGACTGGATAACTTCGAGGATTTTCAGCAAAAATTGAAGGAAGGCAAACTCAAGGTCGATCTCAAAATCGACCTGCAGGAACTTCCAACCCAAAAGTCCATTGAGAAGTTATACGCCACGATCAAATGGAACGGCGAGGCACAAAAGGTAATCGAGGCCGGCTATAAAGAGAAGGATTACCGTGAGCTGGCAAAACTGCTTCGCCGAATGGATAGACCACAATGGATTCCTTCCGAGAAGCTTAGCGGAGACAGCGTCGAATGGGCCAGGCGCATGCAGGAAGTTGCGCCTGTCGCAAGCATGTTCTCTCAGGTTGAAGGAACGCAAAACGCCATTCAGCGCATGATCGCGATGCGCGAGAAGAATCCAGGCTGGATTGCCCAGGTCTTCGGTGAAGGGATAAGCGGCGTCAAAACTAAAACGAAATGGATGGATCAGGCCATTGACGAGCTCGAGCAACTCAAGGACAAGCGCGGACATTTGCGTTTGCCGACCGATCTTAGCGAGTCGAAGGACAAGAAGGATTGCATGGCCAGGTTGCAGGCCTGGTTGGATAAGTATCAGGATCCAGCCAAAGCGCAATATCTCAAGGTCATGGACAATGTTCAAAAGAACCGATTCATTATCTGGGGAGATCGTCCCAAACTCCCGGGTCTGGATCCTTCCAGCCTGGATGGAAAGGAGCTTGGTCATTATAATCTGGTGCGTGACGACTTCAGCTCGACGAAAATCAAGAAAAAAGTTGGTGAGGAGCTGGTCACTGCTGATGGTACGAGGCTGAGAAAAACCGGAACCAAGACCACGGCGGGTGAGACCCTAGATTCGTGGGTCGAACTCGACGAAAAAGGCAATAAGAAAGAACGCGATGGCAAGGTCGTCACTCGCCATTCCAATTTCTATGAGGTAAACACTGACACGGTGTATGCCAATAGCCACTGGTTCAGTGCATATGATGCCCCTATTCTTTGCGGAACGGCAGGGAGAGTCAAGAATTTCGGAACCCCGGAGCGTCCAGGCAAGCCTATGGTGTTTGAAGACGGCGAACTGGTCCCAGTGTTAGAGCCGACTAAGAACAATCTGATGCTGGTAGAAGCGCAGAATCTGGGCAGTTATAAGACGAGCGAGGCCAGCGCTTACTATGCGGCCAAAGGTGTAGAGATTGGCGTGGACATTGTCATGACGGTCACTGCCACAGGTGAGATTCGGGCCGGCATGAAAGCGGCACAGCTGGCAGGCAAGGTGGCAGAGACAGGTTCAAAATCCTTGTACAAAGAGCTGATGACAGCGGCTGTAAAACGCATAGCTCACGGCTCGGCCGAGCTGGTACTGGGCGGAAGCGGTCTGTTCCTTAACAATGCCAAGGCTAGATATGACTCGCAGCTCGGACAAACCCTCAATCAGATTCGGGGTGGGGCATTCGTGTTGATGGCTGGTGCTCATCTCGCCTCGACTTTTACCAGCGGTGTTGGCTATGTGGGCGGAGTTCGGTCAGCAGCCAAAGTGGAAGAGCTGGCCTTGAAAGGGGCAGAGCGAGTCGTAGCATTCCGAGGCGCAGGCGACGTGAGTAAAGAGCTAGCCGGAATCGGCTCCAAAGCCTGGAGCGATCTGAGCAACTGGCAAAAGGTAGGGCGAGGCGCGGCCACCACCAAAGGACTTATCG
This sequence comes from uncultured Candidatus Obscuribacterales bacterium, assembly GCA_964541355.1. Lineage (GTDB taxonomy): Bacteria > Cyanobacteriota > Vampirovibrionia > Obscuribacterales > Obscuribacteraceae > JADYXR01. The sequence continues at coordinate 641 of CAZISK010000120.1, read as the reverse complement.
TGCAGGGCTATTTTCTGGCAGCATCAGGCAAAGAATTCGGTCATTTGGCCGGAATCAATTCATGGCCGTTTAAAGAACATCGTGGCGATTCGCTTGAAAATAGCCGTACTAACTTCCTTGGACGCAAGGCTCATGAGCTCATGTCTGGAATCGAGAATCGAACTGCTGGTGACATGTATGCTGCCGGCAAAGGTCAGGCAACGCAGGCCGACTATGGCAGCCACTTTCTCAAGAGCTGTGCCTCTACGCTTTCGCTGGGTAAAGATAGAGCGCAGACTGAACGAATAACCAAAATTATGGAAGATGCATCATCGGTTCTGCGGCTGGAGGCAACAGCTTCGAAGCGCAAGAGCGTTGTAAGCAATTTGACGAATCGCTTTTTAGAAACCAACTCCGCGGAGGAAAAACAAGCGACCGCCATCGCATTGCTTCATCTCACGCGACAAAATAAGGAAGGCAAGGTCGAGCTTAATGCAGGCGAAGTAAATAAACAGCTGGACAAAATTTTTCAAAACATTGCTTCTACTCCCAGGTCCAAACTGCCTGCAGGATCTGCAGAGCTGGCCGGGCAGCTGGTCAAGCTGTACAATAGCTACGATCAAGCTCAGCAACCCGGCCAGAAATCAGACGCGGCTGTGGCA
>CAZISK010000119.1:0-12696 GCA_964541355.1 uncultured Candidatus Obscuribacterales bacterium | reverse complement strand
ATCGCGGGGCTCGGCACGCCGGCTCCAGCGATGATCCCAGTGGCCGAGCTGGCACCCGAAGAGCGCCGGTTGTATCAAGAAGAGTTCCTGAAAATCGACAACAAGACCGCATGGACATCGCTCGAGGTGGCTACGCTCAACCAGCTGGCCAAGTCGGTAGACAAAGCGACGTACATACCGGTGACAACAGCCTCGGACTTCAAGTTCAAGCCGCTGGCTTCGGACCTGAACCCGACGGAGCGGGCTGGGCAGAAGGAAGTTTACTTCTACCCCTGCCTGGTGTGTTTTCTTCTCATCTGTCTGACACCGCTCGCTACACGGCGCGGGCGACCCAACGCCGGCTATGGTAGCACAGGCGGTGTCACTCACCACGAAGGGACCCAGTCATGACAAGACGTAAACTTCTGGTCGGCAGCGCGCTGACCGTCCTCCTCCTGGTCGGCGTGGCGGGCTACCTGCTCACCCGTCCGGCCAAGGCGGAATGGCCCGATTTCCTCACGGACCGGGACCACCCGCAGTACAACACCTCGGTGGCCGAGCGCGATTTCGGCTTCCGAACCGGCAACCTGGTGCCGGTCTCGCTTTACTTCAAGTTGACGCCGGGCATGGAGGTGCTCACCGATCAGCTCGTGCTGAACGGCGACTTCCAACTGGTGTCGAAGTCAGAGTTCCGCGAGAAGCAGGGCGACGTAACCCTGCTGAGAATCGATCTCGTTCTGCAGAGCTTCGTGTACAAGCCGAAGCTCGAGCTGAAGCCGACGGTCTCATACCGCAACGGTACGAACGAGACCAAGAAGTACGACCTGATGACAGTCGACGTGTACACCTCAGCCACGTACGACGGACGCAAGGAAGAGCACCCGAAGGAGAACGACAACCTCGCCACATTCACCGGCTGGCACCTGGCTTACACGCTCGGTTTCATCCTGGTGGGCGGCGTGGGACTCGTATGCTCCATCGGCATGCTCGTGCGCAATGGCAAGCCCCGGGCGAAGAAAGAGAAGGCACCGAAGGTGGTGGCAGGTCCACTGCCGGAAGGCTGGCTGGAAGTCCAGCAGGCCTGGGCAGCCGTGACGGCCGGCGACCGGTCGAGCGCTACCGTCGGCATCGCAGCCCAAGCGGTGCGCAACTTCTTCGGCGTGACCACCCAGACGGTCGGTGAGATCGAGAAGGGTGAGGTCGAGGTAAAAGCGACACTGGTCGCTTTCCTGCGCATCTGCGAGCGCGCGATCTTCGGGTCGAAGCCGCTTGGGGAGCAGGACGTCGCGCCGGCGTCGGCGGAGTTCGCTAAGCTGGAGGAGAGCCTCACCAAGGCTGACGAAAAGAAAAAGTGAGCGGCAAGCTCTCGACACCCGAACGGCGCAGGCGGCTAAAACACGCCTGCCAACCGTTCGGGACTCACTTCCCAAACACCTGGAGGTGTCGTTTCATCATGAACCCTGAAGCCGATTGCCAGGAGGGTGGCCGGTAACAGCCAGTTCAAAACTGAAGCCGTGCGGCGCACGGCTCGTCTCTACGTCTTCACGCAAAGGTAAGCGCATGTCCAAAGATGCAAATCAGACCGGCGCTCCGTCACAACCGGAGCCCAAGGCAGTTCCGCCCCTGACCCTCGATTTCGGGGGTACAATCGGACCGGCACGCTCGCACCAGACCGGGTCGCAATCACGCGGCTTTGGTCCGCAAGGCGAGTTGCCCTCGGACGGCTTCAAGCAAAAGCCGCCCAACTGCCCGTCGCTGTTCTAACATCGTCACTTCTCAGGATGCGCCCGAATGGGCGCGAACCCACGGCAAGGGGGACAGAATATGAATCCCGACGACCCTCAGTACCTCCAGTTCCTGCGGATCACCTACTGCATCGGCGAAGCTGTCGCCGACAGCGACGTGCAGGTCATCGCCGACCGAGCCGAGCGCACCATCGCATCGGTGCAGGCTCGACGACGATTGGGCCTGCGGGACGACGTGGACTCCACGGAGTTGTACGAAGTCGTCACCAACAAGCTGGACCGGGCCCGCCGTCTCAAGCGGGATGCCGACTTCGCCCAGTACGACTACGGCAACGACTGGCTCGAGGAGATGGAAGCCAGTGGGGCGTTCGCTCTGCTGTGCATCCAGATCACGAGCACCGGCACCCCGCTGCGGGACGGTCTGGAAGCGCACTTCGCCGAGCAGCCATGCTGCGGAACCTCGCTCGCTCCGGCACAGGCGAGGCTCAGCATCGAGACTCTCAAGCTCCATCCCGGTGCCGATCGTGACATCGACATCAGCGACTCGGAGCTGGTGGACCGTGCCTGCCTGCTGTTCTACGCCGTAGTGGCCGCGCGGCTGCCTCAGCTCGAGGAAGCGGCCGACCGCGTCGCGCGCGGCGGACCGCCCAAGGCCATCTCGTTGTTCGCAGCACCCGCATAAAAAAACTGCGGCGCAACATCAGCCCGGGGCTTCCCCCGCCTCGGGCTGATTTGCTTCAATCCAGTCCTACTTCTTTTTATAGTATCTCATCGGAAAAGCGAAAGCTGAGTAACGCCGGCCGGCGTCACTTCATCGCTCTCTTGAGCGCCAGCTTTCGTTGCATCTGATGGCTGGAATCATCACGCGTCCGGGCTAACGCTGTTCCATCGGCGTCGACAGGCTAGTCTCGATGAAGCTCTTCAGCTCCTCCTCGCTCATCCTCATCTTCACGCGATAGCTCGCCTCGCCCTTTCGGCGAATGATGATGGTCGGCGTGTGATGAACGTCGTACAGGGTGAGCTTGTTCGTCTCGATGTTGAGGTAATTGATCAAGACCACCTTGAGCCGTCCCTTGTAGGCCGCAGCTGCCTTCTCGATGAGTGGCGTCTGCTCCTTGCAGACTTCGGATGTACTCGAGTAGAAATACAGCAGGATCGCCTCGTAGCTCCCATCGATCGGCAGATCGGGGTCGTCGTAGAAGAGCGGCCGCTGTTGCTTGGCTGCCTCTTCGGCTTGCATCCTTTCGGACGCGGAACGAGCGGCATTGAACACGGGAAAAATCAACCCGATCGCAATTGCCGATAAGCCAAGCACAATCAGGACGTCTACAAACGTGACGCCGCGACGGCTCGATTTGAGTAGCATTGTTCTCCTTGTGTTGCAGACTGCCTGCGGCAGTCTTCAGGGGGGCGAAAGTTGGAAGGCAGCGACCGCAATGCTGACTGGAATTGCGGTCACCTCAATCAATCGGCGGTTTGGTTAGACCGCTAGCGCATCACTTTTCGTTCTCGGCGGGCGTCGCCAGACTGCTGTCGATGAAAGCCCTCAAGGCCTCCTCGCGAAGGAGCGTCTTCTTCGTGCGGTACGTCGCCTCGCCTTTGCGGCGGATGATGATGGTCGGCGCGTTGTGCACGTCATAGAAGGCGATCTTGTTTGCTTCGACCCTGCTGTAGTCGATGACCACCACCTTGAGCCGGCCCTTGTAGGCCAGGGCGGCACTATGGATGAGCGGTGTCTGGACCTCGCAGACCTCTGAATTCTGCGAGTAGAAGTACAGCAAGATGGCCTCGTGGGTGCCATCGATCGGCACATCGGGGTTATCGAAGAAAAGCGGCGGAGCTGCCGGCTGCGTGGCCGTGTTCGCCTTCCTCTGCGCTTCTTGCGCCTCCTCCTCACGGCGTTGCTCGAGCAGTTTTTCGTCGTGCTGGGCCTTGGCTCTTTGGACCGCCTCACGAACTTTCTGGGCGGCGGGCAGAAGCAGCGCGATCAGAATCGCGACGATGCATATCGCCACGATCAACTCGATTAACGAAAAGCCGGATCGTTTTGACAATGGTCGCAACATGTTGCTCCTTATCGGTTTTGGGACAAGGCCACCCGCAAAGCGCGGGCAGCCGGATTGAACACTCACGCTTAGAAAATCGCGTGAAGCACTGCGTATAGAGTCGCCGCAAGCGCCGCAGTGATCGCCAGCGTAGAGTTGCTCAAGAGACGAGTGGCAAATCACCTCATCGAGGTCAGTCACTCTTTATCAAAAACTACTGCTTTTGCGTTGCTTATGAAGATCCGGAAACAATTTGGGGATGGATCAAATCTACTGAACGCCTCTATCAGTAACCAAGATCAGTCTTAACGAAAAGCATGACCGGTGTCCAACGCTAATGGCACTGCTGGACTGGTGATTGGAAAAGATCAGGATTGGTGTGAATAATAACTAAGATCAAGTTCGGACCAAGTATTTTTTCAATATCGCGAAAAACAGTTAGCGTCGATTTCGAAACAACCGATGAGGAAACACCAGCCTTCGCACAGCGAGGTTTCATGCCATGTTCGCGACATACAAAACCAACACGAACAACCCGGTCAACACAGCATACAACAAGTTACCACCACCCACGGTATCACTCACCAAGTAAACGCCAGACGCCGCATCAAAAGAGCCCGAGACTTTAACCACATTCACACATCCAACCTTGCGCAACCGCACCACGAGCCGCTCACACCCCCTTGCGATTTGTCGTCTGCCATCTACAACAGGCACATTATCAGAATCGAACCCTCAGGCATGCCGCTCCCTGCCTTCACACATCCGTATTCATGCGCCTCTTCAGACCTCAGCCGCCGCGCCATTACTTGTTGTCGCGCAATCACTCTTGATAAAGTCAACACACGAACACCCCATAGACACACAAGAACCTGATTTCAAGCCAACTAGCACACCCCGTCCAACAATCGCTTTTCCAAACTCGCAACTCACGCTTACGATCTGAATCCGCAGCAAATTTCTCACTCCCAAAAGACACCACCTACCATGCGCGTCTTCAATGATGACTTGTAGATCGCCTCGTCGGTTTTGACTTAACCAACGAAAGGAGAGAATGTGAAAGAACCGCAGTCGCTAGTAAGAACAACGGCAACGCTCTTCCCATCTCGCTTTGATGCATACCTGCGCAATTCATTTTTGCATGATGCCGTGATCAAAGAATCGATGATCACCGGAGCAAGCAGATCGTCATGTCGATGGATCAGCTTCGGCTTCACGAAAGGAGTGACGACCAGAGGCTCAACTGATCGTTCTGGGTGTAACCTCAGCCAAAAGTGGGTGGCATGGCTCTCTGATACAAGGCTTCTCCGGCGTAGATACCTCGCCTGAATGCTACTCGAAAAACACCGTTCTTGGTTTTGGCGACTTTATCCGATGGGTTTATTTCGCCAATCCAGATCCGACCGATGAAGGATTTCTTGGAATTGAATTCAGTATTGAAGAAAAGCCGACAGCCGGAGTCGCTACGAGTGTTGGCAATGTTCGAGATAGGACCGTATTCTGGTGCCCCAAGGAGTACCGACGAAATCAGAGCTCGTATTGCTTCACCCGATCTGCGCTCATAATCCGCATCTCCATCCATCGAAACCTACTACCTCATCTCGGTAGACCTGCGAAACTGCTGATATTTGCTCGGCAAAATCAAGACTGTTGGCAACATTTCTAGTAATAACTTTTGATCGAACCTGCCCGTTTATTGCCTTTTAAACGCTCTGAATTAGTTGCGGCTTATGAATGCAAGCACCGTTCATCAAAAACGCTCTAAACGGGCAAGTTCCGGAAAGCCTTGCCTGGTCAGGGTTTCGACTACCGAATTCCGGGAAAAGTCGGTCCTCTGGCGACTCTTTTTCCAGTGGCGAGCAGATTGACTCGCTCTCGATATTGATATTGAGTGATATACAGAGCTCCGATCAAAATGCCGATATTGCCAAACCCGAGTATTGACGCTGTTTTTCAGCACTTTCCACAGAAACACACAGTTTCAACACGCACAACACACAACCGACAATCGCATGCCAACTAATTTTGCATAGAGACCTTTTTCAGATGATCGCAAACAGCTTTCTCCAAATGCGAGAAAGACCCGGTCTTTCGACAAGGTCTTCTCTACCACTCATCTACTGAATAAGCTCTTGCTGCGATCAGTGCTGGGTGTAACCCGGCACTCTGGTGAGACTTTCCATTACCTCGGACGACACTTGTGGTGCCGCAGCGTTGTTGGTGTAACGCTTGGTAGTTTCCAAAGTTCTGTGTCCGCCGATGGCCGCAACCAGCATCAGATCGTTGCCGTTGCGAACCAGGTTGGTGAGACATGTATCTCTCAGCACCTGAGCCGACAGGTTGAGATGCGCGCGGTGACCGATTTTTCTAACAATACAATCGACACCAACTGTTGAGATGCGTCTTCCCATGGGATTGAGAAATACTGCTTTTTCTTCTGTTTCACCAAAACGGCGGCGCCTTTCGGTCATCCAGTCATAGAGCGCTCTTCTCGTTGGAGCGTTGAGCGGAATTACGCGACTACCCTTCACCATCACACGTCCTGTGTCGGCGGCTAGTAGTACGTCATCCATGTTGAGACCGACGCACTCACCGATCTTCATTCCTGTATACAACAGCAAGAAGGAGATGGCACGGTCTTTTGCGGACCGATGGCGATAAATGGCTTCCACGAAGCGTCGCTCTTCTTCATCAGACAGGGGCCTGGGTGTGGATTTCGGCCATGATTCACGCGCAACTCTGGGCATGTCGATTCCTAGAAATTCAACATACTTCTCTACTGCTGTAATCACGTTGTTGACCGTGTTTTGGCTGGATTCCTCGACATTTTTCAAAAAATTGATATAGCCAATAATTTGCTCATGCCATGCGGTACCGTCCATCTGTGGTGGATCAGCGCCTTGTTCATTCACATAAGAAAGAAACTTTCTTACTCGTGAAACATATGCTCTTTGGGTATGGGCAGCCATGGACTGGCTGCTCAAGCTTGATTTGAAACCTTCTAATGAGGACACAGATTCCTGATTTTGGGCAGGGTCGGGAGAATAAGTCATGTACACCTCTGGGGAGTGGCAAAGCTGTGTGTGCTGAAAAGAATACGGGCGATTGTCAAGCTTCACAATTGGCTCGCCCGACAATTAATAATTTGCGATATAGAGGATACCAATTTCAAAAATTGGACCCTTCTAATCTTTCGCCGCGAAAAGTCCCGACCGATTGGGCTTTTCGGCACATGAGTCCAGGTTTATTGGTATCCTGTCCTGGGCAGAATTAACGAAGAATTGTTGCAAGATTTGCGACCCAAAAGCCCAATATCCAAAGCTCTGTGGGCGATTCCAACATTTATAGGAAAATTTGAGCCAATTTTTCTTGAAGGCAAGTCGCCGAAAACCCGGTGTTGATAGTGGAAACGGACCTTTTCAATCTGAAACTGGATGACGAGGGGCCGCTTCAGCTCCAGAAACAGGTTTATCTTCAGCTGCGCGAGTTAATCCTGAAAGGAGAGCTTTTGCCTGGAGTGCGCCTGCCCCCCTCCCGCAAGTTGGCCGACCTCTTGGGAATTTCGAGAAAAACGGTGGTCAGCGCTTACGATCAGCTTTTGGCCGAAGGCTATGTCACAAGCCAACTTGGATCTGGAACTTTCGTCTCTCCGAATCTTCCCGATCACGACAGCCCGACCGACGAAGCCCAAGAGGAGACGTCATCTCCAAAAGAGATATCCGAGGATACATACAACAACCTGCCGACGGACAGCGCACTGCCGGTCCGGTTCAATCTATCGCGGGCCGAAGTGGCCTTTCCCAGCGCTCGAACAGAAAAAAAGCTCCCGCCGTCTCGAGCAGAGACTGTCGATATGGATCTCTCACCGGCGGAGTCCTATAAACAAAAAGATCTGCACGCGCCAGAAGAAGATCAAGATCATGGTCTTCGCATCTTTTCAGACTACGGGCGGCGTTTGACCAATGTAGATTTACTGTCTTTCCATATGGAACAGTCGCGTTTTCCATTTTTCAATTGGCAGCCGGCTTTCGACGAACTCCCTCTGACCGAATGGGCGAGGATCGTATCTAAGACTTTTCGCAGGCAAGAAGCTCACCTTGTCGACTATGCTCCCGATCCTCTCGGGCACATGCCACTGCGAAAAGCAATCGCCGAGCGCCTTCGTAATACTCGAGGCCTCGACTGCCGACCGGAGCAGGTGGTCATAACCTGCGGTCTATCCCAGTCTCTGGACATGATTGCCAGGCTGCACGCTCAGGAGGGGATGGAGCTCTTGGTGGAGAATCCATCATATCGCCCAGTTCGAGACATTTTTCGAACCTATGGCGCCCAGGTCAGGAGCATCGATGTGGACCAGGGTGGTCTAAAAACGGAGAAGCTGACAAAACTATCGACTCACAGTGTTCGTGTAGTCTATCTCACACCATCACATCAGTTCCCTACCGGAGTTGTGCTGACCCTGGCGCGGCGCCTCGAGCTACTTAGATGGGCCACCGAATGCGGTGCCTTGCTCATTGAAGACGACTTCGACAGCGAATTTCGTTATCGAGGCAGCCCCATTCCAGCGATGAAAACACTCGACAAAGATGAGCAAGTCATCTATCTCAGCTCGTTCACCAAGGTTTTTTATCCATCTCTGGCAATCGCATACATGGTCGTGCCACCAAAACTAGTACCCTATTACGCCAGAGCACGCTGGCTCGCGTCCGATCAACTCTCACTACAGGTACAAGAAGCGCTTGCTGAGTTCATCTCATCCGGGCTCCTCGAGCGCCACGTCCGGCGTATGCGAACTACGTACGCCCTGCGCAGAAAGGCGCTTATGGAAGCGATCGAGGATCACCTCGAGGACTGCGCCACCACCCATGGTGACCAGGCCGGTCTTAGCACGCTGATTCGTCTGAAGTGCGATATGGATGATGACGAGATCATCAGACGGGCACGCGAACGCGGTATCGCCTTAACCAGCACCCGCACTTGTTATACGAGAAGCTCAGTCGTAGGCGAATTCATCCTTGGCTATGGCAACCTCAAAGAAAACGAAATCAGACAGGGAATCATTGAGCTGAGGATGATCGTCAAAGGTAAATAGCTGTTTTTCCGAGCCCATAAGGAAATTCGTCGGAAGCCTGCTGGTTCGGCACGTCTTACGTTAACTACACCATACTGACTACCAGTGGTTTATCTCCGCATAGCAGCTTTTGAAACACCAGCACGCGCAAGTTGCGCGAGTGTTATCGAACGAGCACCTACTTGCAACCCGGGTTGTCATCAACCTCCCCGTAAAAACTCGAGAAGGCAAACAATATCTTCGCTGTGAGATGATGCAAAGTGAAAATGCCGCACGAATCTCTTTACATCAGTTGTTGTTAAGGGTTTCCAGTCATACTGATCTTGGAGATCTCTTTTTGATATTTAGAGTAAGTCCCTTACAACTCATTCGTTTACCGCTGCTCAGTCGAAAGCAAAGCCCTTTCCACTACTAAATTTTCACTTCGTTCGCCGCCTCTACCGGCATAGTGGAACTGGGGCTTCTACAAGGCATCGCTAATCCCGGATGGATTGGCACCTGTGGCTGACTTACGTGCTGACGGCGCCATCGGCTCCTCAGCATACATACGCGGTGTGCTTTCCTTGATTCCTTCCGCCCCTCTACGGGCGACAAGCCACGACCTTTAACAGGACACTCACATGAAGAAGTTCCTCGCGTTCCTGATGAACTTGTGGTCGAGCGTGCTCTTCCGCAAGACCGTCATCAACTTCGCCGCCTTCTTCGCGGCAGTTGGTTTGTTTTACATCCTGATTACAAGCCACATCGTCACCCGGACGCCGGAACGAGTGGTTCCGCGGGAATACGCATTCCTGGCGGCTCAGAACAAGACGATGGCCGCGGTCGACCTCGAGCAGGCACTGCGGTCTCAGAGCAAAGACGTCGAAGGACTGGTCGTCTTCGACGGACTCAAAAGCATTGTTGTGATGGGCAACGGCTTTGAGAAAGACCGCATTGTCATCCATGCCGACACCGACGAAATGCTGAAGTTGGCGAAGGCCAACAAGCTCCTCGTGATCGAGAAGCCATCGGCATTCGAGGAAGGCACGCTTCTTCCGAGCTGGTTCACGATCGCCGTGATTGGCTTCCTCATCTGGTTCGGCCTGCTGATGTTCAAACGGCGCGAAAACGGCGAGGAAGACAGCCGCTTTCGTGTTCTGTGCGAACGGGTCCCAATGGCGATCGAGGGGATCATCGCGCACTTCAAGATCAAGAAGACCAAGTTCTACATGATCGTGGTCATCACCTTGCTTTTGATTAACGCCACGCTGTTCTTCTCGCGCGTCTTCCACGATGAACACATCAAAACCTTGCCGCCGGAAATCTGGAGCGTCCAGAAGATTCCGCCGTGGCAAGCGTCTCGGCATCTCGACCGGCACCCGGATGAATTCCTCCGAGTAACCGTGGTCGAAGAGCTGAACACCGCCTACATCGTCATCAACACGCTGAAGGCGCCGGAGCCGGCTTCGACTCCGGCGACCGGGACTGGCACGCCGACTCCAGGCGCCGGTCCGAGCGCAACTGCAACCGCGCCCAATGCGACAGCACCCAAGCCGGCCGCACCAGAGGCGCCCAAGGTCGTGCCGGTGGAGCGCACAACGATCTTCACTCAAGACGCTGCAGGCAAGAAGGAGTTCAACGACTTCATGACCTTGCTGAAGCAGAAGAAAGTCGAGACCAAGTCGGTTCCAGCGATTGCGGACAAGAGCTACCTGACCAGCATGACTGTGGCCGGTCAGTGGATCACGCTCAGCCTCTTGCTGGTTACCGTCATCATCGGCGGTGTCATGCTGCACAGCTGGCAGGAGTGGAACGACGCCGAAGCGCCGCAACCGAAGAGCCGAAGCGTGGGCGCAGGCGGTGGCCGCGTGCACTACGCGGCTTCCGACGTGGAGGTGCGAGACGAAGATCGAAAGACCTTCCAGGACGTGGCCGGCTGCCAGGAAGCGATTGACGAGTTGCGCGTCGTCGAAAAGAAGATTCGCCGACCGCGGCTCTACAAGGTGTTCGGCGCTCCAGTCCCGAGCGGCGTCATCCTTTACGGACCTCCGGGTACCGGCAAGACGCTGTTGGCTCGTGCCCTTTCCGGTGAGATCGGCGGCTACTTCGAAGCGATGTCCGGTTCGCAATTCGTCGAAATGTACGTCGGCGTAGGCGCCAAGCGCGTCCGCGAAGCGTACACCCGCGCCCGCACGGCTGCGCGGCGTAGCGGTCGGATTTCGATCGTCTTCATCGACGAGTTCGACGCCATCGCCAAGCGGCGCGGTCAGGGCGAAAGCGGCGGTGACAAGGAATACGAACAGACGCTCAACGAGCTGCTCGTTCAGATGAACGGCTTCGGCAACCACGGTCTGGTTCTGACCATGGCGGCGACCAACCGCCTGGACATCCTCGACGAAGCCATCCTGCGTCCGGGTCGCTTCGACATCAAGGTCAAGGTGCCGAAGCCTGACAAGAAGGGCCGCGCCCAGATCTACGGCATCTACCTGAAGAAGCTCAAGGTCGTCCTCGATGGCGAAACTCCCGAGCAACTGCAGGAAGCTCATGCCAAGCTGTTGGACGACCTGGCTCGCCGAAGCCACGACTTCTCCGGTGCCGAGATCGAAGGTGCCATCAAGAATGGTGCCACGGTCGCGGTCGAGCGCCAGTTCGGCAATGTCACGGAGGACCTCACCGAAGAAGAGGCGGAAGAGTACAAGAACAAGGCCATCATCACCGTCAAGGACCTCCACGAAGGTGTGGACAAGATGGCTTACGGTACGCAGATCAAGTCGCGAGTGCGTACCGACAAGGAGCGCTGGGCGACGGCGGTTCACGAGATCGGTCACGCGGCCGTTCCGACCGTGCTTGGTGGTGACCCGGTCAACCGGATCACGATCGTCATGACCGACAAGTCGCTTGGTCTCATGGACAGCTCTCCTGAAGAGGGCGAGCGCTACGACTGGACCGACGTTCAGTTCCTCGTGCGTCTCAAGACCATGCTTGCTGGTCGTGCAGCGGAAAAGCTCTTGCTCGGCAAGATCTCGACCGGTGCGAGCAACGACTTCGAGCGCGCCAGCCAACTGGCTCGCAGCATGGTCGGTGTGTACGGCATGTCGAAGGAGTTCGGCGTCAAGTCGCTGCCTCTGGACCAGCACGGCTTCCCGGTCTCCAAGGTCGGCGAGATTCTGCTCGACAAGTTCAACAACGCCTGGGGCAAGATGATCGACGACATGGAAGCGGCGACCGACGAGCTGATCAAGACTCACCGCGTACAGATCGACGCCTGCGCCAAGGTCCTGTACGACGAGGAGATGCTCACCGGCGACGAGTTCCGCAAGATCTGGCAAGCCAACGCACCGAAGCCGGAGGCTAACGGTGACGACACCACAGGCGGCGACAAGCAGCCTACGGACGGGTCTGTCTCCCGCGGAAGCGAGGAAGGAGGCACGTAATATGTCGAAAAAGATCTTGCAGTTGCAGTTGCCGCAGCTCGGTGAGCCTCTGTGCAGCGGCTTCGAGATGATCATGGGACGGGAGCAGCACATATACTTGAGCCACTTTCACACGATCGTGACCGTCAAGAATGTGCGTCCGCGGACCTGGCCATTCGGCGCCCAGACTGACCGGCTCGCCATCGAGTGTACGGTGACCATCAATGGAAGCCGTTATGAAACCCAGACTTTCGAGCTCGACGACGAAGCCCTGGGCAAGACGCTGTTCTGCGCCGGTTTCCCATGCCTGACCATCACCGGTCTGGGCAGGGATCTCGGCGATGTGACAGTGACACTCTCCGAAATCGTGCAGCCGTGCGATCCGGAGAGTTGCCCCTGGGAAACCTGAGTCGGCTCATGTCGTGCTGCCGGGGCGGCTGGAGAACCGCCGCACCCTTTGTGGT
>CAZISK010000118.1:0-12738 GCA_964541355.1 uncultured Candidatus Obscuribacterales bacterium | reverse complement strand
AACAACAATGGTGGCGCTCCTGGTGGCAATGCCAAAGCGCACAAAGAAGCGCAAAACGTCATAAAGCAGCTTAAGGACAAGGGTCAAGCGACATCGTACATGATACTTTTCGACTTCGATTCGGATAAGTTGAAGCCGCTGTCGCAGCAGATTTTGACCGAGCTGGCCGCCTTCCTTCGCGACAATCCTGAGATGCGCCTGACGGTCGAAGGGCACACCTGCACGATTGGAGGAAAGGACTACAACCTTAAACTGTCCAACCGTCGTGCTAAAAGCGTGAAGCGTTTCTTGTCTGAGTCGGGTGTCGAGGAATCGAGACTCAAACCGATCGGCTATGGTTTTTCAAAACCGGTGGCCTCGAATAAAACCTCGGCGGGTCGCGCCAAGAACAGGCGAGTCGTATTCACCGAAATCAAGTAGTCGCTCCTGGGGCTGGCGCCGACAGGTGGGCTGCGTTTGTGGAGCATTCCCTACCGAAAGTTCTGATTGGTAGGTAACGCCATGCGTCGCCCTGATAGGGCATCAACGTTGAGGAGCCGATTTCGGATCTCCGCCTTGAACGTTGCCGCCTACACGACGTCGGTGCGACGCCAGGCTCGATGCCTGCGAGGCGGGCGAAACAGGGTCGCGCGTTGTATTAAATCTGCGATTCTACGTAATATCACTACAGACTGGTATGTCATCTAATTACAGAATGAAATTGGGTTTTAATGGTTGGTGTCTCCGATGCCCTCAGAGGCTGCTTCTCTCACAAAAGACTCGTCTGCTAACCTAGCGGCTCCGAACAGACTGGAGCACCGCACAGAGCTGTCTCAATCGCTTTTTCTGGAGATGAAGCTCAACAGTGAGAGGGCACGCCAGGACGAAACAACCTGGACGAAGATCGCACGTGAGTTCGATGTGGTGGGAGGCGGCATGGCACAAGGCGCTTGCGATAGCGCCCGCAAAGCTGTAAGAGACCCGAATACCCTTCTCAAGTTCGGCGGATCTGCATTAATAGGCGCTGGTCTGACGATGGCGCAGGGCAAGGCCGGATTGTTCAGGCTTTCGGCACAAGTTGTCGGACTGGGGCTGGCAGGAGCATTTGCGACGGATGTCTACGGCAAAGGTGGCGAGACCTGGGGCGTCATGAAGGACACGTGGAACCGACCCGAGAATTCAGATATTAACAGGCAAAAGATCGAACGTGTTCTGGGACCGTTCATCGTCGACTTCGGCATCTATTCAGCCGGCGGAGCAACCGGCATAACCGGCGGAAAATATTTCGGAAAGAAGTTCTTCGGTCCGAAGACTGCCTTTGAGCTCGACGCGAAGACAGGCGCCAGGCAAGTTAAGGGGGATGCGGATGCGATCGGCGTATCCAATACGCCTGTACAAAAGACAGGCATTCTCTCTGGTAACGCAGGTAGCGCCTACGGATCCCAGAGCAGACAACTGTTGGAGATTCCCACCCTTGAGCGTGGGCGTTCTTCGGTTGAGCAATTCCCTGGCGAATCTCCAATCGGGAAGGTTTACCAGCAGGGTCGACATTCGGTTGCGAAAGTCGAAGTCCTTGTAGTTGACGGGAAAGTGCTGGACGGACGGCACGGAAGCGCGGCTTCCCTGGGCGACGGCAAGCTTGTCACCAACCTTCACGTAGTCGATAAAGCTGCGGATGTCACCGTGTTTGACAGACAGGGAGTGGCACACAAAGCTGACACCGTGGCAATCGATCTAACCGCCGATCTGGCCATTCTTAGTCTTCGCGATCGCGCATCATTCCCTGCATTCGAACCGATACCAGTGAAAACGGGAGGCGGCAATGAGACCGGCACAGTATTCGCACTTGGTCATCCGGAAGGCTCAAATGCGCTTCACGTCTCGAAGGGAGAAGTGGTCTCGAGCGGTGGACGCCCGAACGCCATAGACATAAACTTCAACGCTGCATTGAGACAGGGCAACTCAGGCGGTCCGTTGATGAATAGCGAGGGGCAGTTGATCGGCATAGTGAGAAGTTACCACCGCACGACGGGAGTGTCCAACGCCTCTCAAGCCTGGCATGTCGCCCGCGTTCTCAAAGAAAATCCTCGCATTCCAGTGCCCGAGCCTGTGACTTCGCCACAAACCTCTACCACCACATATGATGTCGCTGATGTGGGAGCCGCCAAAGCTAATGTCGAGAAAATGTTTGGCGGTGCGCTTCAAGGCGAATTCGCGCCAAATTTCTTGCATTCCAAAATGAAACGAGTGCCACTTGAAGGGCCATCAGGACAGCCTAGAGAGTTGGTTTTAAGAACACAGATACACCCCACCACCAAACAGCTGATTGTCGAGCCACTCACTCTTGGTGGCAAACCACTTACGAAAGAGGCTTACTGGCCGGGCACTTCGATACCGATTGCAACCGCACGTCTATCTCTAAAATTCGATCCGCTCGTCGCAAAAGCAGAAATGCAAGCAGTCAATGATCCGCTCGGCATCCTTAGAGAAGCATTCAATTTCCGCAGCGAAGGCAACTATTTAGCCGGTTTGAAGCCACAACCAGCAAGACCGAAATTGCTCGCGGCAGTCGAAAATAGTTCGGGCGGCAACTAAGAAGGCTCGCTCTCGACGTGCGAGATCAGCAGGCACTGTTCATTAAGCTCTTTGAGCGTCAAACGAGTCTGGACAAGGAATTGCTCGAGAACAAAAATGTCATTTTCGGAGATAGTTTGCTCGCCCTCTTCATCGCATCCAGCCATTTCGGAAATGATGCCGAAGAATCGCAGGAGCAGCCGGTTGAGCTCATGTTCGTCAGCGGTAAATTCCAACATCTTTGTCGATACATCGAGAAGATTCTGCCGAGTTATCTTGTTGGTTCCACCAGACAGACGCTGCAAATTCCGCTTCGAAAGAGAGATAATTGTCTCTCCATCAAGGTAGGTAAGATCCTCATCGTTCTTTGGCGAAGCCATAATCCTCTGGCGCCTTTACTTGCCTGCTAACGGCGGTGGCCCGATTCCTTCTTCGCCGCCATGGGCTTTACCAAGGGAGCACCATGCGTGAAGATCTTTCAGTGTCATATTGCTGTGGACCAAAAACTGTTCCAAAACCAGCATATCGTACCGTGAAATCTTGGTTTCACCACCGTCCTCATCTTCAGACAAGTTGATGATGGTATCAAAATACTTGACCAGGAGCCTGAGCACTTCGTACTCTTCGGCAGTAAACGCCTGGGGGTTCATCAAAGCTAATAGTAATTCCTCGCGACTGATACCATCATTGTTTGGATCGAGTCTCAGGAAGTTCTTCTCAAGAATCCCAATAATAGTCCTTCCGTCAAGCTGCGAATCCTCTTCGTCTTCAATAGACGGCAAACTCGCACTGGACTGCTGCGTGCCCTGGATCAGCCAACGAATGTCGGCCAAAGCTTGTTGCGCTGCTTCTTCTCGTCTTGTAGCCATTACTCGCCCGCTTGACTCCACATATAGAAGGATTTTAACAAGCAATTGTGACGAAAGGAGGATCGACACTACTATTATTCCCCGATTTTCAAAGAAAGACTAGACAACCATTCAAGAACTCGAGTTCTATTAAATTTTCACGTCTTATACATACATACAAAGCGCGTCGTTCTGCGATTCGGTCGGCAAGTCCGGAAATTCTCCAGATCGCAATCCAGTCGGCGGCGGCATCGACAAGATGCTTATAATGTGGGTCCCTCTCACGGTCCTTGTCAAAAGAGATGCCGTTGGCGTGAAATGCAGCTACAGTGCCGGCTCGCCGCCAATCGGTCAGTTCATTTTGATTGGCAAACAAGAGTTGTTGCCCCTCGGACAGTCGTCGAGACCAGCCTTTCTCCGATTGGCTGAACCAATCGAGCACCCGCACCGCATCCTCGCCTTCCAGCCCAGACAAGAGGCGTTCCCGCCTTTCCTCAGGCACGAACTGCAGGCAATTGACGGACAATGCGCATTCCTGCAACCCTCCTTCAACCTGTGGTTGCAAAAGCCGCGACTCGGGAAGGTAAATCAGTTTGTACCATGACGCATCCTTGGCCTTAAAAGCCTGGTATTGCGGACTGACGAACAACATCAACACTCCGGTTGTCGGATACGGCAGCGCTGAAGACAGTTCTCCGGTGCGCTCGTCGCGATAACTTAGCGGAATCGAGCCTGACCCCCTGCTTTCGTTCGATTCTACATGGCTCGAGTCAACAAATGAGCTTAAATCAGCGAAATTAATCTGGGCCAAAAGATTCATTCGGCTCCCGGTTTTATCCGTCGGAATCAGGCTGGGTGCAATCGCCGCACTGCCACCAAACTTGCTCGAGCCAATCGGAAGCGCTTGACCCAAGCCGTTGTAATCAAAGACAAACATGGTCACCAGACTGTTCGCTACGAGCTCTTGAGACTGCGCTGTCAGTTGGTTGAGAAATGAATTCGCGGTCATTGTTTTAGTGCGCTCTCATGTCCTGGTACGCGAGAATCGGTCAGACTAAGTTCGGTGCTAAGTTCGGTTATCGTATCAGTTGCGATTATTTTACTGAGCCAAACTGAATTTCGTCCGCACAAGCGCAGAGGCTTTACTTCTGGAGGCATAGAATGAAGCTTGTTACTAATCTTCTTTTGGCAATCGTAATCCTGAGCCTGACAGTGTCGTCGGCAGCCAGCGCTGAGGAAAAAATCTCCGTCACCAGCAAGACCGTGCAGGATGGCAAATCCGTCCCCGTACAGCACACCGGTGATGGCAAGGATGAGTCGCCGGCAATCTCCTGGAGCAAGGCTGGCGCTCAAGTAAAGTCGTACGCACTAACCTGCGAAGATCCTGATGCCCCTGGCGGAACCTGGTTTCACTGGATCATCTTCAACATACCCACCGAAACCAACAGCTTGAAAGCCAATGTCGACAAAGTCGCCAATCTGAAGGATGGTAGCGCTCAGGGCACCAACGATTTCGGGAAGCTAGGATATAACGGACCGGCACCGCCCAAAGGCTCCGAGCATCACTACCATTACAAGGTTTTTGGTCTGGACGGAAAGCTCAAGCTCAAGGCTGGTTGTGACAAGAAAGCATTCTACGACGCGATCAAAGGTCATGTTCTGGCGCAGGGACAGCTGACTGGATTATACAAACGGCCCTGAGCCAGGGCACCAAATGGGGTGCTCATGAAGAAATTGTTGCGGTGGACGACGGAGCACAAAAGTTGAGCTATATGTTTGAACAGTAGCTCCACCACTGGTACCTGCAAAGACAGGAATTAATCGACCGGGAGGCGATCACCTGTGACCTTAGTCAAAAGAATATTTCTCTTTCTCGCATTAAACTTTCTCGTAATGATTACGATGTCCACCGTTTTGAGCGTGCTGGGCGTCCAACCCTACCTGAGTGCGTATGGACTGGACTATTCTAGTCTCGCCATTTTCTGCCTGTTGTGGGGTTTCGTCGGATCATTCATTTCTCTGCTCCTCTCCAAGCACATCGCTAAGTGGAGTTATGGAGTTCAAATCATCGATCCATCGACTCACGACCACAACGTGCGTGAGCTGATCGCGATCGTGCACGGTCTGTGCCAGCGCGCCGGTATCGAAAAGATGCCGGAGGTAGGCATCTATCAATCTGATGATATAAATGCATTCGCCACAGGTGCAACTAAGAACAGCTCACTTGTTGCGGTCAGCAGCGGGTTGCTCAACTATATGGATCGTGACGAGATTGAAGGTGTTCTCGGTCACGAAATCAGCCACATCGCCAACGGCGACATGGTGACCATGGCTCTGCTCCAGGGTGTGGTCAACGCTTTTTGTATGTTCCTCTCCCGCGCTATTGCATTTGCAGTCACGATGGGCCGAGACAACGAGAACAACGCCGGCAGCAGCTTTGCGTACATCATCGTGAGGCTGGTTCTAGATGTTGTGTTCATGCTTTTGGGCTCGATTTTGGTAGCGGCATTCTCGAGGTACAGAGAATACCGAGCTGACGAAGGCGGAGGTAAGCTCGCCGGCAAGCAGAAGATGATACGCGCACTGGAAAAACTCAAACGACAGTTTGAACAGATCGAACCGCAACGAGGACCGGTAAGCGCCATGATGATCTCCAACAAACCTGCCGGATTGACCGAGATGCTCTTCTCCACACACCCTCCGCTTGAAGAGAGAATCAGACGGCTGGAAGAGAACGGCAAGCTGCCTGACTCAGCACCAGGCATGATGGCAAGGCGATTTTATTTCTCGATGAAACGAATCAAGAACAGCAGGGTCACAATTACGATTTTATTGTCGCTGATTGCAGTCCTGCTGTTTTTACCATTATCAAATGTCTTTTTGAAACGGCAGGAGATCAAGGTGGAAGGCGGCATTCCTGAACTTCGACCCGTTTCCAAGATCATGCAAAACAAATGCGCCGATTGTCACACGCCAGGTGCGACAACATATCCGATATATGCCCGCCTTCCATTTGCCGAAGGTCTCATAAAATCAGATATCGAAAAGGCCCAGCGCAATATAGTTTTTTCCAGAGAGAATCTGTCCGGAGTAAAACCGTTTACCAGGATGGAGTTGGCCAAGATTCAAAACGTCGTCGAGAACAACCAGATGCCGATTTTGCCTTATAAAATCATGCACTGGGATGCAGCGCTCGACGATTCCGATCGCCAGGCCATCCTCGCCTTCATTCAGGCCCAGGCGCAAGCGAAGTAGCGAATAGGTCGTAACGCTCTCGATCGATTAATATAGACTCTAGATTGTCGACCTTTGGGCAGATGAATGAAATACGGCACGCTTTCGAAACTCCTCATTCTCATTCCGTTATCATGTGCAATTACCTTCCCAGCGAATTGCGCCGATGCACATCCCTTCAGGAGCAAAGTGTTGCTGGCGGCGAGCGATTCCTCCGGCAACATTACGCCCGAAAAAATTCGTGGCGTAGTCGAGATGACCTTGAGACAGAAATGGCGGCCAGGCAGCTCCGGACCGGAAGGTGGAAAGGCGGTCGTTCAATTCTCAATCGGCTCCAGCGGTCAATTAGAAGGACAACCAAAGCTTCAGCAAACATGTGGACAGAGCGATTTCGACAATATCTGCCTTGATGCCATACGAAAGACAAGCGGTCTTCCGCCTCTTCCTGCCTATCTCGGACTGTCGCAACTGCCGTTCGTGGCTACATTTCATTCGGGGAAAACTTCCTGGCTGGAGCTTGGTCTAACCGATGACGTCGCATCAGGGGCTGGCAACGGCGGCTCTGAATCGGGTCTGACAGCTTCAGCAGGAGGTCTCGGGCAATCGGGCTGGACGCAACCGTCCGGAAGCGGCAGTAGCACTGGCAACAGCGGCAATGACCTCCCGATTACCGGCGGTCCGGGTCAATCTGATTGGATTCAACCTGGCGGATCGGGCTCTGGGTCTTCACCCGGGTCTTCACCCGGTTCTTCCAGTTCAGGATCGTCCGGTTGGACACAACCGCCGCAATCAGGTCAATCGAGTTGGACACAGCCTGCCTCACAGCCTGGCCAATCGGGTTGGAGCCAAACTGCAGGTGGCGGACAGCCATCAGGAGCTGGATGGACTCAATCTCAACCGCCGGCGGGCGGACAACCGATGTGGAACCAGCCGGCAGGCGCTCAGCAGTCTACCGGAATGCAAGCTTTGAGCGGCACTATGCAATCTTTGGGCTCTGCCTCGAATGGTAAGCCGCAAGGCGGCGCCAACATGAAGTCTCCAGGCCCTGCCAATGCGGTGGCGGCAAAGTTGCCACCAGCTCAAGCCAAGAAGCCCGGAGCAAAACCTGCCACGTCGACTAAAAGCACGCCGCAGACCAAGCCGCCAACCATGCCGCAAGGTGGTGTGAAGGCGCAGACTCCGATGTCTAATCCCGGCAACGTCCCAGACGCTGGTGGCAGCACCGCCTTTAGTGGCGCACCAGGTGGAATGACCGACATGACCGGAGCTCAAGATCTGAGCCAGCGAGTGATTTTGCTCAACAACAGAGCGGTCGTCGCCATCAATGACAACAACTACGAAGGCGCAATCAAAGAGCTTGAAGAGGCTCTGAAGATCGATCCGACCTATCAACAAGCACGAACGAACCTTGCCATCGCATACAACAATTATGGTTTACAACTAAAGAATAAGCCGGAGGAGGCCATCAAGATTTTCCATAAGGCCTACGCTCTTGATCCGTCCAACGACAAAACAAAGGTAAATCTAGATACCATAATCCAATATATGGGAAAGAATCCAAAAGTTTTCAAAGACAGACTGGATCTTGGCAATCGAGCCGTATCTCAGGGCGACATGTCCGGCGCCCGGATCGAATTCGAAGCAGCTCTAGCGATAAAACCAGATCCAATCGTTCAACAAAAGCTGCAGCTTGTGTTTAGCGGTGCGCCACCACATGTGATTAATGCACCGCCGGGCGGATCTGCCATGCCGCCACAAGGCATGACTCAACGGAATGGCGGTCCTTCACAGCAGCAGCCAACTCATTCAACACCGAACAGACCGACAGAAGCGCATAGACAGCCAGTAGAAGCGACAGGGGATGGCTCCACCGGCGGTGCAGGTTCTACGGGCGTGTCTCAAAAGCTCGATACGATGTATCGAAATTTGAAAACTCTCGAGATAAAAACCTTTGGAAAACCGTTTGATTCAGACGATGTCCTCTCTCGCTTGGCGAGATTAGAACAAAAATTGCTAGGCAAAGTTCAGTCAGGAAAACCGATGAGACGTCTCGATGCTTTGCTTTTGTCGCAATAGTCGAAACCTCTTTACAACCAAATCTGGTGGCACAATATTAACATCGTATAATCAGAATTCGGGAACACGCCACCCGGTCACCCGTCATCTAGATTGACCGACGATCAAATTTCGAATTGGGTTCATTCGAAAGCACTTCTCGCCCAACTCCCCAAAAGCCCGAACTAAAATTTTAGTTCGGGCTTTTGATTTCGTCATATTTTCGTCCCGATTGCCAGTTAGTGTGGAAAGAAGAACACAGGGTATTGCGAGGGCAAAATCATGCAAAAGAAAACAACTGCGGGATTGGTATCGACAGTGATAGTTCTCGGATTTCTGGCGACCGGCTCTGACGCATATGCCTTTCCTAACCTCTCAGGCTTATTCAGAGGCGCATCATCCGCGGCGCGTGTGACAAGCTGCACCAGTGCGAATGCGGCTCGCCTTGGAGCTGGTGCTGCCGGCTCAGCCGCGC
This sequence comes from uncultured Candidatus Obscuribacterales bacterium, assembly GCA_964541355.1. Classification (GTDB taxonomy): domain Bacteria; phylum Cyanobacteriota; class Vampirovibrionia; order Obscuribacterales; family Obscuribacteraceae; genus JADYXR01. The sequence continues at coordinate 3,573 of CAZISK010000118.1, read as the reverse complement.
GAGCGACCGGTCAAGCAGCCAAGACTGGGGTCGGCAGGGCAGCTGCTGCCACAGCAGCAGGCGCAGCCGGGGACGCCGCAACGGGAGGGAAGGCAGCTGCTGCCGTCGTAGACGGAACCCATGCCGCGCAAGGTACAAGCACGACCGCTAAGGGCGTGGCGCCTTCTGCTAAAGGCATAGCTCCTGCCGCGAAAGTGCAGAAAGGTATTGCTCCGCAACTCAAACCGGCAAAGACAGCTAAGTCGGCAGGTGAGAAAGTTGGCGATGCCGCTGGTAATGCATCCAACCTTAATGACCTTGGTGGAAGTGGTGACAGCGACAAAAATGACGACAAGAAAAAATCAAAAACGCCCGCACCTCGTATGCCGAAGAGTGGCGGACGAGGACGCTAGTCAACCAGTTCGATTAGAACTTATTGCAGACAGGGACGCGCTCGCGTCCCTGTTTTTCTATAACTTCACCCATATCGACTTTAATTTCGTGTAGGCGTCGAGTGACTGAATTGCCATGTCTTTGCCCCAACCGCTCTCCTTGAATCCGCCGAAAGGACTGGCAAAGTCGTAGCATCCGTATCTGTTTATAAAAACCATACCGGCATCAAGCCGCGCAGCTACTCGATGTGCGCGCGAAATGTCACGAGTCCACAAGCCCGCAGCCAAACCGTACATCGAGTCGTTGGCCATTTCCACAACATGATCTTCATCGGTGAATGGAATGACTGCCAGCACAGGTCCGAAGATCTCATCTTGAGCAATCTTCATTTTGTTGTCCACATCAGCAAAAACCGTAGGGCGAACAAAATAACCGTTCGCATTGCTGCCGTGGACGTCACGCTCTCCACCGGCAATCAGCTTGGCGCCTTCCTCTTTGCCGATTGCAATGTAGCGCAGAATTTTCTTGAGCTGATCTTCATTGCACTGCGCGCCCTGGGTGGAAGCGAGATCGAACGGATCGCCACAGACCACGGCATCCGCTCGCTTCGCCATTTCACTCAGGAAGCGATCGTAGTGACTCTTGTGCACGAACAACCTGGTCGGCTCCGAGCACTTCTCGCCTTTGTGGCAGAACATAGCGGTGTAGGAGCGCTCGATCGCGAACTCGAGATCGGGCACATCGTCGAAGACTATGTTGGGCGATTTGCCACCCAATTCCAACGACACCGACTTCAAATTGGAATCGGCGGAGCTCCGCACCACGCTTTTGCCGGTGGCGGTGCTGCCGGTGAAAGAAACTTTGTTGACGCGCCGGTGTTCACACAACAATTGACCGGTAGAGGCACCACCGGTAATGAGATTGATCACGCCAACTGGCAACTCGACTTCTTCACTCAAGATCTCGAATAATCGAATCATCGAGAGCGATGTAAATGGCGATGGCTTTACCACGATAGTATTCGCCATTGCGAGGGCCGGAGCCATCTTCCAGGCGGCGAGCAAAAGTGGAAAGTTCCACGGTACAATCAAACCGCAAACGCCAACCGGTTCTCGCAAAGTGTAGTTGATAAAACCGTCGTCGACAGGTACGTTTTCCGAGTAGTATTTGTCTGTCCATCCGGCATAATAATCGAACACCTCAGCCGTCTCCGGCAGGTCGTCCTGATATGCCTCGCAATACAATTTTCCATTGTCGAGCGTTTCCAGGGTTGCCAGCTCAGCTCTATGTCGATCGATCGCTTCGGCAATCCGTCTCAGAACCTTCGCACGCTCTCGTCTTGGCATACGACGGAAATCGCCTCTTTCATGCGCACCGGCAGCAGCGGCGACAGCACGATCCACGTCTTTTGCAGTGGCGTTCCTCACTTTGCCTATCACTTTACCCGTAGCGGGATTTATTGATTCCTCGACGCTTCCGCCTTCCGAGTCGACCCATTGACCACCTATGTAGAGCTTCTTGTCGCTGGATAACCAGCTCGCCGCCCATTCTCGTTTTGCATCAGTCGATATCATGCTTTGCATTTCCCATTCCTCTATCGCACGTTTATCACAATAAACTTATTAGTCTCGACAATCTCCATTTGCTGCCTCAGGGTTGAGCGGTTGCGAACTCTCCGGCATATACGGACGCGCATGACGGGCACATTGCTCGACATTCGCTTCCAGCCCGGACAAGCACCTGTCGGTAAAAAGCGCGCTGACTCTGGTGAGCATTTTGACTGAGTCAATTATATTGATCGCAGCCATTGGCTCGAAAACGTTCAGGTAGAGCTCAGCCTGCTCAAGCGCACCCTGACTGGCGCGATTGAGACCGGAAATCTGAAGACAGCAGTTGATAACAGTTTCCGGAATGACTGGATTGTTTTTCTTGGAAAAAAATGAAGAGCCTTCTTGCACTAAAGGCAACGTGATCTCAGCAAATCCAGCCTCCGGTCCTGATGACAATAAACGCAAATCGCGAGCGATTTTCGAAAGAGACTGAGCAACATGTTCCAACTCCGATGAAACCCGAGCAAGATCGTCCATGTTTTGCGCCGCATCGTATAGGTTTTGCCGATGCGACAACTCTTTGTCGACCAGCTTTGATAAGACAGGCATTATCGAAGCACGATACTCTTCTGATGCTCCATCACCAGAGCCGATAACAGTGCCACCGAGGTTGACGGAGCGAAGCTGGTCGACCGCTCGATCGAGCTCGATGGTTCCCCGTCTGATCAGAGATGCGTATCCACCGAACAACTCACCAAGTTGGACCGGCATCGCATCTTGAAGGCAGGTGCGAGCGATTGTCGTTGTCGGTAATAGATTAAGGCTCGAAGCGGTGAGCTTGTCTAACATTCTGTACAATTGCTGCTTGAGCGGCTCATACAAGTCCAGCAATGTCAAACGGAAGGCCGTGTGACACACATCCGCTGTCGATTGCGAGAGGTTAACATGACTCTTCGGATGAATCGGCTGGTCCGCACCGCCCCCGGTGCCAGCGCGAATGTTGGCAAGATTCGCGATAACCTCATTTAGATTGACATTGAATGCGATACCACCGCCGCCGTGCAGGACATCGACGGGGAATTGGTCGAGATGATTCCCAGAAAGAATTTCGTCTGAGGCGGTGCAAATCATCCGGAATACTTCATCGGACAGGAGCCCGATGGAATGATTCGCAGTTGCAGCCGCCTTTTTTACGAGAAGAAAATTCCGGATAAGCTCCGGGTATTGGTTCAAAGATTTCGAAGAGAAAGACATGTTCTCAATCGATCTGGCAGTTTGAATTCCCCAGAGCGTATCTGGTGGAATTGCACAGGTGCCGAACCTATCTGACTCGATTCGAGCCTTTGACTCCAATGGCATGACGATGCCTAACCGGTGCGACCATATCTGATCATGCGCAGATGGTCAGTGCTCACAACACCAGGTTTGGCATCGTAACCGAAAAGCGCTATGAGACGATCCACTTCACCCGTTATCGGAGTGACGCGGTGAAGCGAGTGCCTGCCTTTGAACAGAACCAGACAGCCAGGCTGTATGTCGAGCGTCAAAATCCCTTCACGACTGCCTTTCAGAATGGCTCTTACCCGATCGAAGTTTTCCTCTTTTTCCGATCGAGTCATCGGATAGACTTCGTACTCGCCACCGCCCAGTG
>CAZISK010000117.1:0-12830 GCA_964541355.1 uncultured Candidatus Obscuribacterales bacterium | reverse complement strand
TGCCTCTTTTCCCACCCTAGTGAGGGGTGGACGCGACTGCAACATATTGGATACGCGATATTCGGCTTAACAAGCGCATGGTAGAATCATGCTTCATTTTGCTGACGCCAGGCGCAGCGCAATGCAACAACAAGACCGCAACTCGACGGCGTTTTGGTTAATCACATTTAAACAATGACGAAGAATCTAGATTCCTACTTCAAGGGTAAGTCCGCACTCGTGACCGGCGGAATGGGCTTTATCGGCTCTAACCTCGCCATTCGCCTGGCTCATGCCGGCGCCAACGTCACGGTGCTCGACTCGATGATTACCGATTACGGCGGTAATGAATTCAATCTCAGGCCCGTCGAAGACCAGGTTCGGGTTAACTTTTGCGATATTCGCGATGAGAATGCCGTCAATTACCTTGTTCGCGATCAGGACTACGTTTTTCATCTTGCCGGTCAGGTCTGTCATTTGATGAGCTTGACCAATCCATTCCCTGATATCGCAATTAACATCACCGGCACCGCTATCGTTATGGAAGCGCTCAGAAAGTACAATCCTGAGGCGATCGTGGTTTATACCGGCACTCGTGGACAGTATGGATCTGCAGTCTCCTTCCCGGTAAACGAGGAAGCCCCGACCAATCCGAAAGGCATCTATGAGATATCTAACCTGACCGCCGAAAAAATCATTAAGGTCTATAACGACGTTCACCAGATTCGCTCCGTGCTTTTGCGCTTGAGCAATATTTATGGTCCTCGTTCTCAGATGAAACATTCACGCTTCGGCGTATGTAACTGGTTCATCCGGCTGGCGATGGATAACGACACTATTCAAGTTTTTGGCGATGGCAGCATCCTTCGCGATTTCTGTTACGTGGACGATACGGTTGAAGCAATATTGAGGAGCGCTGTCACGAAAGAAGCTTACGGCGAGATCTTCAACGTCGGCTCCGATATCCCCGTGAGCTTCCTTGAGCTCGTCGAGACGATTATCTCTGTTGCAAAACGCGGCTCCTGGAAGTTCGCGGAGTTTTCACCGGAGCGCAAGGCTCAGGAGCCCGGCGACTTCTATTCAGACATCTCGAAGATCGAGCGCATTGTAGGCTGGCGCCCCACCACGACCTTGGAAGAAGGGGTCGCTAAGACAATCGAGTTCTACGATAAGCATCGCGATCATTATTGGCAAACACCATCGAAAGGTGCTCCAATAACCGAGCCGCAAAAGCTCAGCCTGGGCAAAAACTAAACACTCTCGTCCAATCGCATTCTTCCCAGCGACGTGGAACTCCGACAAAGAGTACGCATGGCGTCGTCCTCATTGGACCTCCACTTCGGCGAGTTTGCCTCATAATTGAGGTCGTTCCTCGGAATCTCGTTCGTCGATTAGCGTGCCTGCTTCGCCTGTTCGGCGGCGAATAGAATCAGCTCGAGCAAGCTTGATGTGATTCTTTCGCGAGACATCGGCATCATGTACTTTCCGTTGAGAATCTCCTGCGAAATCATAAAGTTGACCAGGGCACCATGGATGATGCGCGCCAACGCTTCCGGATCAGAAAATCGTAGATTTGGATTTTCCCTTATGTAATAAGCGAGGCTCTCCACGCCGGGCCTCACCAGCCTGTTGAGATACGTCTCGGATAGCTCTGGAAATCGAGCTGATTCAGCAATTATCACTCTGATCATTCCAACATATTCAGGATCATCCATTCGTTGCAGAGCAATCTGCGTCATCACGCGGAAGAATACCGGCGGCTCCTGTGCCATGAGCTCCGCTCCCATTCCAGCAGTGACAAAACGATCCAGCAAGCGATCGATCAGAGCGGAGAAAAGACTCTCTTTGTCTTTGAAATAAGTGTAGACCGTCTGCTTTGCTACACCGCCCTCTTGAGCAATCGTGTCCATATTGGCAGCGTAGCCATGAGTTAGAAAGGCTCTCATGGCGCCCGCCAAGATCTTTTCCCGTTGTCTATTCTGCCGTTGTTCTGACATGTTTCCGATTGCTCTGTTCTACAATCATACTGCATAGTCTAGATTTCGAGAACGCCCATGTTGGCGTTAATCCACGGCACCCGTTGTTTATTCTGGACTGGTCTGCTGCGAATCTAGGAGTTGGTATAAAGTTCCTGGACTTCAGTCGCTGCTTGATCATCGATTTCAACGGCTGTAGCGAACGGGTGAGTCCTTTGATCACCGAACCTGTTTAGGTGTCCGGGGTGTATTTTTCCGGCATAAACTCAAAGCGCGCAAAAACTACGGGTGGTGACAGCGCCACGTACAGACTGAAGAGAAAGAAAATGGATAGATTAATAACCTTTCTGTTCTTCCCAGGTTTTCGTTTGGCACTGGCTTTTGCTATCGTCACGTCATGAGTCTCTCCAGCCGAGGGGTCGTAGTTTCGATCTTCAGCGATCGCTCAATTGGACACCATGGCCCGACCAACAGTTAATAAAGAGATTTCGCGTTCAATGAATTGAATCCTATGTCAAACGGTAACGTATGCCTCCTAATGCAGGCGTGAAAATGAGAGCTACAAAAAGCAGAATGATGGTCTCTCCGTAAGACCATCATCCCACCTTTTCCGATCGCAGTGTGTCAGCAGGTAAACCTTTAGTTAGAAGCTCCCTAATGGAGTTGCCTGAAATGTGGCACCAGGCATGGTGCTGGCTAACCGAGCCATGTGTCTAGAGTCATTGACGCTGGACAGCTTGTCGGCCACCTTTGTCTTGGCCTTTGCCCATCCTCGGCTCAAGCCATTGGAGAGCATTTCGTTGAAGTCAATCGCTTTCCTTGTCGTATCTGACAACAGCGCGTGTTGCTCGATTAACGAGATAGGATCTACTCTCCGTTGATATGACAGTGAAATAAGATCGAGGGCGTTGCGCTCCGAGATCGCGCCGGCTGTGTATAATTGCGCCGGCAGACTCACTGTATTGGCATCGAATCGATGCCTTGGCACGCGGTCACTCAAGAGCACCAGTAAGTGACCGGGATTTTCGTTGACTGCCTGCATTAGTTTGACAACATCTGAAAAGGACATGTAGCCCTGATCGAGAAGAACTAGTGCGTGCATTGCAGCGGCCAATACGTCGAGGGAGATAACGTTGTGCTCAGCCGCTACGTGTATCCAAGTTGCTTTTGAGTTTTTAACTCGCTCTTTCAGATCCTTCAACTGAAACTCGCTCAAAATTTCAGCAGTCGAGACTATTTCCGTTAGCCAACAGTCAAGTGCGCTAGCTTCATCGACCAGTGAGAAGGCTTCCATCGCCTCATGTGTGGCCACGTCAGCTGCAATCGCATAACGCAGAACCATGCGCCCCAAACTTGGTGGCAGGCCATTTCGAATTAGTTGTTGTACTGCAATAGCCTTTTCTATCGCTTTTGAGTTGACTGTTCCGGATAATAACAAAACTACACCCAAGGGCAGTTTTACTGATTTTGCATATGTCAGATTAGCGGCTAATTTCCTCTCGGTTACCAGACCGGCACTGATTAACAGGCGACCTAGTTTTGCTTCTGAATCTGTCATCGATTGGTTACTGTCAAAACGGCTCTGACAGTTGCGATTGGGGTTACCGTTGGACGAACGCAGTGTCGTATGTGTATTGGTAATTACTGCCATCGCTCTGCAATTTGTCCTTGTTCGTAATGAAATGCCAATGCTAGTCGTACTGACCGCAAGACATACTTGATCGAGCGGTACAGTACGATTCCCGTGGCGCCAGCCATGAGACCAATAGTGGGTGCCACAACAACACAATGATCTTTGCAAATCGCGCCGGCAAGAGTTACGGCCAGGAATGGAACTATGAAAGCCATAACTTGGTAATTACTACAACTGTTGCCGTCACATTCACGGTTGTTGGAATTCGATGAATGACCTGTTTGCAATTTCCGATACCTCGTATCTTGCAGCCACCTCACGCTAATAATCATACTGGGTAGTCTAAAAATGTCAAGTGGAATTTAACTGCCAAAATTTGGGAACTTTTGGGCGTTTTTCGATGCACATACATATGGATATTGCGATTGTGAGACTAATTAGTCTACCTGGGTGGGCTGACCGCCAACTGACCCAGTTTCTGAATTGTCCGGGTGGTTTATGAACAAGTTGCGGAAACACTGAGCGTGTGTTGATTGTCTCATTGCAGGAAGCTTGGCGGCGCATCCTGGAGGTTCCTGGTTCGAAAGGGCTTTGCTGAAACGCTTGCTTCGGTGTAGTGGTGACAGCTCGGTGGCGCCAAGCGCTTTACCTGAATCAAACTGCTTGCGAGTAAGCAGTTTGGTCACATCCTAATATATGTAGAATTGATCATCGTCTCGACATCAGGGTGGTCCACCAGGCACCACCTCTAAGCTGGCTCCCGCACATTGATCTCCGAGGTAAATAATGCATGATACTCGTCCAAGAGTCCTGTCAGAGCCCTGGAAAGTATTCCTGGACCAAGTCCTTTACCTCTTCTGGATACAAGGCTAAGTGTTTCCTGACGGAACGAATCTCATAGGATTTTGCGTCTCGCGTCCGAAGAAAATCTTGTTTGGCTTCGGACAACTGACCGAGCTTCAAGTGAGCTAGTCCTTTGGCAAAATGGTAAGTGAAATCATGGTCCTTGATCGGCTTCTCGACTTGAAGCGCCAACCTTAAATCCTGCTCTGCCTTTCCTGAGTCACCTAACTTTTCATATGCAAAACTTCGACATAAAAAGGCACTCGGCCGCTTCTCGTCTATTTTGAGCAGTTGATTGTAGTCCTCGATTGCTTTCTCATATTGTCCGTTCCGAAAGTATGCTTTGGCTCTTTGATAATAAGTCCATACTCTGCGCTGTACCAACTCTAATGCCTTGCTGAAATCGATAACAGCGAGATCGAATTTTCTTAGTCCTATCAGTCCTTCTCCTCGATCGGCGTATGCGTATCCTTGTAACGGTTCTATCGCAATTTCCTTCGAATAGTCATCGATAGAACTTTGATAGTCTCCCTTTTCTCTGTAAGCGTCACCTCTCCGTCCGTAGTATGTGGCGAGATCTTCTTTCTTCGACTCGGGAGTAAGGTTAATCAAAGTGGAGTAGTCCTTGATCGCCTCGTCATATCGACGGGTCCAGAGATTTGTGCTGGCGCAAAGTTTAACTGTATTGGCATCTGTCCGGTCCAGTCTGGTTGCGAATTGTGCGCAGGCAGGCGATATGCCGCAGCTAAGCTCTTCTGGATAGGACGAAAGGTCGTCTCCAAGCCAAGCTGCTACTGAGCCGGCTTCTCTTGGAAGCCCCACGAATAAAGCGACTAATGCGGCCGCCGATATAAGTGCTGCTCTCCTAAAAATGACCGGCATCTTCACTTTCTTGGTGTCGTTGTCCAGGATGTATCCAAACGCGCAGACAACAGAAAACACTGAGGAAAAGCCCACGACAATGTATGCGAGAAATGAAACCAATTCCCAGTAATGAAAAAATGCCGGTACATGACCGACACCAAATATGCCACTAGGTCTGAATACCCAAGTTACCATAGGTAGGGCGAAGCTCGCAAATACCAGGGCCGATGAAAACGATGAGAGCGTGAGCCACCAATGTTTTTTCGGGGACTCCCTGTTTCTGGCTGTTCTCAGGCATAGGCGCCCTAGTTCATAATAAAGCCAGGCCATAAACGCCGTACCTGTCATTATGGTTAATATGGCGAGGTGGGTTGAATTTTGTTCTGGAACTACTCCAGCCCTGTATGCAAAGAAAATAAGTGCAGTCAGAATTGTGATCATGGGAACGAGGAAACCAATCACAGACAACTTTGTTGTGATAGTAGAGAGCTTGACCCGCGAGTCCGTGAGCTCCAACTTCCTTCCTTCGCTGAGACTCATCAACAATTCGGAAATCTCGTCTATTCCTTGAAAGCGATCGATCTGTTGCTTCTCGAGGCATTTCAGTGCAATTAACTGCAGTCCTCTTACTTTTGGTTGTTTGCCGAGCGTGGTGTTAAACGGCTTAGCGGCTTCGTTAATGTGTTTCACAACCAATTGGATCGGATTGTTGCCCGCGAACGGTGGTTTTCCAGAGAGAATCTCATACATCAAGCAACCGAATGAATAGATGTCGGATCTTTGATCCAACATGAAGCCCAGGCATTGCTCAGGGCTCATGTAATGCGGACTTCCAAAAACTTCGCCGGTCTGAGTCAGATCTCTTGTTTCACGATCGACGCCTGGGAGAGTCTTGGCGATGCCGAAGTCTACAACTCGAGCTATCTCTTCTCCGTTTTCACCTTTGGACAAAATTACGTTCGCCGGTTTTATGTCCCTGTGAATAATTTTCATCTCGTGCGCATGGCTCAGTGCGGAGCATATCTGGAGCAAGATTGAGATTGCCTGATTCTCCTCCATAGGACCTGCTCGCTCAATTCTTTGAGCCAGGGTTTCACCTGGAACATACTCCATCAGCAAATATGCTTCTTCTGATTGAGTTATACCGTGCCCATAAACCGGTACCAGATTGGGGTGATCGAGTTTTGCCGCTGATTCCGCTTCCTGTTGGAACCTCCTGAGCGATGCACTATCTCTGGTGATATCACTCTGGAGTATTTTCAGTGCGAAGACACGATCGAGCTTAGTGTCTTTCACTTTGAAGACGGTGCCCATTCCGCCTTTACCGAGTACTGATATGACTTCGTATCGATCGTCAATGCACGATGGGGTGTCGGCTTCCGCAAGTGCCTCCTCGCTTGTTGCCCCGGATTGCCTATCACTGTCGCTCTTCAGGAACTCCGGATCTTCGCACTGGCAAGCTCCAAAATTCAAGATCCATCCAGTCCCGCCGGATGAAGGTCTTATCTGTTTGTTGCATCGCAAGCAGACGGGTTTTTCTTTGACTTCGCAGCCGGATTTCTTGAGCATGGTGATTTGAGCTCGTCGTCAACTATAGGGTACGGTCACTGTGTTAGTTGTTCCATATATGTACTTATAACCCATGTATATGCAAATCGGCCGGTCCGTAATGCGCGAGCCGACAGCGAGTGTGAAACACAGTTTCATGATTCGGCTGCGCATTCCTCGCTGTCAAGAAAATTCTGGAGATATGGAGGGATAGAGATTGTTTGCGATCGGGGCGAGGTGTTGAGACTGCTTCAGTAGTAATTGGGCCATTGGATGAGACTATAATTGAAATGAATTTTTCCTTCTCGAAAAGCGATGTCTACGCTAACTCCGATGGGTAAATATGGAGATCTCAACAAAATTAATGAGTCTCAAGTCGCCGCATTCTACGACGGGCTTGGTAAGCAGACCTTATCTGCGTGGGAAAAGTAGTATTCGACCGGAGATGACATTGCCGTAGCGCTCAACTTGGAAGTAAGTCCGCAAGAGCAGAAAAAGAAACTATGTCAAATGAAGCAGAGAAGAGATACGAAAGCCTTTGGCGCCAACTTTACGGTCCTTCGCAAGAAGAGGTCTGGGGGTTACTTAGCGCTGAAATCAAAGGCACATTGAAACCTGGATGGCTATCCGGCATGAAGGTGGAAGTAGAGCATGGTCCCTGGATAATCACGCTGGACTCGTACAGCGAGCGCCTTCAAAATGGGAGGCGTCTCGAGTTCACACGTATGCGAGCGCCTTTCGTCAATCCGAATGGATTTCGATTTGCTATCACGAATTCAGATGCATTCAAAGAATTCTTCAAAAAACTGGGTTTTCAATCGGATTATAAAACGGGCATCGAAGACTTCGATCGCAAGTACATCATTGAATCGAACAGCGACGCGCTTATAGAACAATTGCTTGCTTCATCGGCGGTGAGAGACCAAATTGACGCACAACCAAAGGTCCGGCTCACCGTGCAAGATAATGACGGATTGTTTGGCAAAAAATTTCCACAAAATGTTGATGAGCTGCACTTCGAGGTAGTTGGTGTAATCAAGGATCTGCCCAGGCTGCGCCTTCTATTTGACCTTTTCTGCCGGACACTCGAAAGGCTGTGCGACATGGGTGTGGTGCCGCCGGAAGATCCGGTGGTGAGACTTTGAATCAAGCTGTCTATTTCGGTCCGAACCAAGTCAGTCAGAAGAAGTTAGCTCAAGCTGATTGGCATCAGGGGTTGTAGAAGTTGTGATAGGGTAGCATGTTCGCGGTCTGGCATATGGGCCGATGTCTGCTTCAGGGACAGACTGCGGCAGATCTAGTAGCGTGCGAGTTTAAACCGATATCGGTTTACCGCTGTGCAAAATTATGGCGCTCGCGTCAATGCCGCGTTCCAGTTTAAACCGATTTCGGTTTACCCGCTGTGGAAAAAGATGGCGCGTGAGTCAATGCCGCGACAAGTTTAAACCGATAACGGTTTACCCGCGCTGCAAAAATACGGCGCTCGCGTTAAAGCCGTGTTGCTTTATGCAAACAGGTTCTTCAGTGCATTGGAGCACATGTCGACTGTTCTGGAAATGTCTTCTTCGGAGTGGGCTAGAGACAGGCAGGCGGCGTCGACGGCGCTTGGCGGGAGCATGATTCCGTTGGCCAGAATTTCATGGAAGAAACGAGCAAACAGTTTGCTGTCGATTGCTTTGCTGTCTTCGAAGTTCTTAACTGGATGCGGAGCGAAGATGATAGCGAACATTGAGCCGACGCGCTGGATTTGGACTGGAATCGCCTTCCCTGTTTTTTGATTGATTTGGTCGATGGATTTTTTCAAACCATCAAAGAGCTGAGCGCCCCTTGCCTCAAGAGTCTCGTAGACACCGGGTTGTGAAAGCGAATCGAGAATTGCTTTGGCACCGGCCATGGTGACAGGATTACCCGAAAACGTTCCAGCCTGATAGACGTCGCCTAGTGGCATGAGCTTGTGCATGATGGTTTTCTTCCCGCCATAGGCACCTATCGGCATCCCACCGCCAAGGGCTTTTCCGAAGCAAGTTAGATCCGGCTCGATGCCGTACAGGCTCTGGGCGCCAGCAAATGCAACACGAAACCCGGTGAGCACCTCGTCAAAGATCAGAAGCGCTTGATGCTTGGCCGTTAGTTCCCTGACTCCACGAAGGAAGCCTGGCTCCTCAGCTATGACACCCATGGAGCCGGCCACTGGTTCGATGATAACGGCTGCGACGTTACCTTTGTATGTTGATAGGCATTTTTCAAGTGCGGGAAGATCGTTGAAGGGCGTTAGTACTGTGTTCCTGCAAAACTGATCGGGAATGCCGGAGCTATGCTTATGTGTACTCGAGGCTAAGACCGAATCGCTGTGTCCATGATAACCGCCTTCGAACATGACGATCATATCTTTGCCGGTATAACCGCGCGCCAGACGCAGTGCGCTCATGACCGCTTCAGTGCCTGAATTGACAAAGCGTACCATCTCGATTGATGGAATGGTCGCTACGAGCTTTCGTGCCAGATCCAGCTCCAACTTGTGTGGTGCGCCGAACATCGGACCCTGGCGGATTACCGCCTGGACTGCGTCTACAACAGGCGCATAACTATGACCGAGAATCGCTGGACCCCACGCACCGACGTAGTCGAGGTATTCGTTATTGTCAGCGTCGAACACTCTGCTGCCGGCACCGCGGTCGATGAAAATCGCATGTCCGCCTACTTCATGGTAGGACCGGAATGGACTGTTGACTCCTCCCGGAATCAGTTGCTCAATTTCTTTCGACAGGTTTCGAGAGTTTGGTGTTTTCAGGTTGTGCGTTGTAAGAGTGTTCATTTCTGTTGTCTGCGATTAGAGTTCCACGGAAGCATCTACCTTGATATCGCCCTTTTTCAGCTGCTTCACTGAGATGGCGTAATAATTATCTGTGCCACCATTAGTGGTGACAACTGTATTGTCTCCTTTGGTCATCTTAATTACATCGGGTGTTCGATTTACAATTCTAAGAGGAACCGGCTGCTTTGTGCCTCGCACTCGTACCACTATGCGGGTGAGCGGGCCCTTGGACTTCTTTAGATCAGGTTGCACGACTTCTGCCTTCACAAAGTCGAAGTTAGCGGAATTGCTTTTCAAATTGGTGTTGATGGTGACCGAATGTGTGCCGGTACCGAGCTTTGGTGGCATGAGGACATGCAGCTGTACGGGCGACGCTGCGATGATTTTTGCTTCAAACTCACCGTCGATCATTATGCGGTTCTTGTCAGCTAGACCTTCGAAATCGTGACCATCTATAACAAGAACGCCGCCGTTGGCTACCAGTGGCGACATCTTGTCGATTTTCGGCGCTTTGTTACCAGTGGCGTCGTCCAGTGGTTGGAGAATATCCACTACTCCTGGGCTGAGCTCCGGTCTTTCCGTGAGCGCAACGTGGAGCGTGCGGCCGGGAGTCATATCATCTGGTATCAAGTATAGTGCCTGCCCCTCTGTATCGGTGCTCACGGTCGCGCCGTTGATGCTGAGCTCTACTGAGTGTTCCGGCTGCTTGTCTCTAGCCAGGACGCTCACTGTCATGTACTTCCCGGCGATCGCCCTGTCCGGTATGAGGACGTTGACGCCAAGACTGGGTGATCGTGGTGCCGAATTGATAGCAGGACTTTCCCAGGCTCTTGAACTTGCCGAAGCAGGCGCTGGCGATAGCGTGGTCCCAGGAGGCGCCAGCGCAATTCGCCCTGTTGCCGGCGTTTTTGTTGTTGCAGGTTGAGAAGGAGTAAACAAGTCCTGCGTGCCGGTCTGGATCGGAGTGGGACTGCCATTGGCGGTTAGCGAACCCGGAGACGTCGCATTAGTGAACAAGTGCGTCGTTGGGCTCTCTTGAGGTACCGATGGTTGTGTCGAGTTGGTCTGGCTGGAGTTACCTCCGTCACGTGACCAATCGTCACGCCACGACGGAGCGGTCGATTGCGGCTCGGTCGCTGTCGTTATGCGCGAGCCGCTAGAGCTCTGGTCTGATGAGTCGTCGGCATCGTTGGCTATCGAGATTCGCGAACCTTCGGTGCTGTAATGCTTGCCGGTCGTATTTTGCTGCTGATCCTGTGCTGAGTTGCCGCTTAGCTTCTTTGCACGCTTTTCCATCGCCTCGCTGTATTTGTGGCGCACGCTGAAGTCGTCGGAGTTTTTCCAGTCATCCTTTAACAACTTTTCGTCGTTAGCTTCAATTCTGTCGTTAGAGGTGTCTCTGGATTCAACTGAATCAGTTTTCTCAGTCGGTTGTGCCTTTGTTGCGGGGGCGGAGCTAGGTTGAGAGGTGTTGCTCGAGTCGGTTACAGAGGTTGTTGAAGTGGTTGCGAGTTTTGAACCGGACGTTGCTGCAGTGGTTGGCTGCGCGTTCGTGAGCTTCGACTCTGGTTCTGAGCTGTTTTTGCTTGCATCTAAGGGGTTGGGCTGTGAATTGCCCTCAGCAAGTTTCCTACCGGTGAAAGACTGCATGGTGGCGGCGGCGTCTCCTCTAGTGGAAGTCGATGCCGCTGCCGGAGCTGACTCTGAGCTTCCACGAGCGATATCTTCAGGTAGGACTTCCTCCGGTCCCAGCGCATCCCTCAGCGCCCGAGCTTCATCGCCTGCCGCCGGAGGCTCTCGGCGTGGCCCGTGCCCCCCGTCATCGTCGTCATCGATATCCCGCTCTCCGTCAGCCTCACGCGCCCCGACTTCGTCGCCAGCCGCCCCTCGGCGGACGCCGAGCAAGTCGCTTGTGCCGCCAACCGGCCTGGCGACAATCTTGCTTGCGTCTGATTTTGAACCGGTATCGTCGGTGGTGCTCACCTTCTCGCCCACCACAGCGGCGGCACGATACTTGGCCAGCATTTCTTGTTCCTGCTGTGTCTGGTAAATGGCCAGCGCCGCAATGAACTCCAGTCCGCGTCGCGTAATAACCGACTCAAGAATTACTCTGGACTTTTTTTTTACTTCGCTGCCGCTCTTGTCGTCGTCTTTTCCTTCCGACGACGCTTCGTCGTCGTCATCTTTGTCGTCGCCCTTTTCTTTCAAGCGTGAGCAGGCTGCGTCGACATTAACCCCAGCAAGAGATCCAATCCAATATGTCACGTCAGATTGGCTTTGAATGTCGAAACCACTTTTTACAGGCGACCGTCCTTTGACGATGACTACAAACTCGCCTACGGTCTCTCCGTTGGAGAGGGTTTTATCCTGGCAGTCACCAGCTATGGTGACGTTCACGAGCCCGTTAATACGCTTCGCCCAAACCGTGGCGACAGAGCCTCTGAACGTGTCTGAAAGTTTTATATCTCCCGACGCCCACGCTTCCGTGGTCATCGAGTTCTTGGCATTGTCGGCATTCTCTTTTGCCAGGATGCGATTAACCTTCAAGCCGGAACCCAGGGATTTATCCAAAAGCTGTTTCGCCAGTCCGACGATGACTTTCTCATCGTCTGTTTCCACCCCTTTATCATCGTCGACTTCAGTCAATGCCTTCGATATGTCTTGAAGGACGCTGACCAGAGCCGAATCAGGCAGAAGGATCGGTGCTCCTGAGCCGGAATATGTTACCTTTGACCCCGTGGGCGGTGCCAGCTTCAGGGTTGTATTTGTAGTAGCAGGCTTGACTGGACGTTGCTCCGATGCGCCGGGAGCGGCTTTTACTGCTTCGTCGGTATCGTGTTCTTTACCGAATAAACCCTTTTTCTTCTTCTCTTTTGCGACTTTCTTTTCGTCCTGGGCTTTCTGCTTTTCAGCCTTCTTTTTGTCCTCTTTTTCAGCTTTGGCTTTGTCTTTGTTCTCAGCGGCAGCTTTCTTCTCTGCTTCCTTCTTCGCCTTTTCCTCAGCCTTTCTTGTCTTGTCAGCTTCTTTCTTTGCTTTCGCTTGTTCTGCTTTCTCTCTGTCGGCCGCTTTTTTGTCTTCGGCGTCTTTCTTGCTTACAGGCTCTTTCTTGTCGTCATCTTTCATTGGCTCTGCGTAATTCTTCTTGTCGGATTTTTGCTCGACGTCTTTCTTA
>CAZISK010000116.1:0-12934 GCA_964541355.1 uncultured Candidatus Obscuribacterales bacterium | reverse complement strand
AGCAGAGGGTGAATAACGCTCTGATCTGGACCGATGCGCGTGACCTCGTACCGATGATAACCAACCGCACATTCGAACAGGGGCATGGTCCGCGCTTCGAGCGTATCAACGATTCCGGTATTGCCACCGCGAGACGCCTTGAAGAAGGACTCCTGGCAGCCGATTGGAAACCATACGAACCGGTCGGTGAAAACAATCAACCTAAGGTCAAGCCACCACTTCATGTTATGCGCGCGGAGATTCAAGGTGGGCGTCTGGATTTCACCAGTATCGATTCGCTCCCGGCCGATGCCACCATTACCCTTGTCAAAGAAAAGAGCGAGAATTGGTGCTTGACCGTAGACAAGCCGGGCCTCAAGGGTGACGCGGTCGGTTATGCCACCATGGTCCTCGGTCCCAAAAAAGGCTTCGGCGCCGGCAACGAGTCGATTATGCACGTTCAGCCCGGAGAGCCATATCAATCGGTTGATAAGGTGTCCACCTTTGACATGATAAGACAGAGCGCGCGACTGCGGTCTGATGGTTTGGAAATTCCCGGGCTCGATCGCGCAACCGCGCTCTCCCGTGAACCGCAGCAGTTTACCGTCACCCGCGAGCAAGCTAAAGCACTTGGATTTGCTACAGTGCGAGTCGAGAACAAACTCAGCAATATGACTAAGAGCGGTCAGGTAGCAACAATCAATGCCTTCGCCGACTCATTTGAGCGGGCCAATGATGTCAACTATGGAGCTGATACAGTAAAACTGTTGAGAGATGCCGCCCGCGCAGTAAATGATTACAAGCCAGGCTTCACCGATCCGCAAAAGTTGGCAGAGCTTATGACGGCCTGTGATGCCAACGGAAAAGACCTTTACCAGGCTGGTCGGTACGATGAGTCCGTCACGTTTACTGAGATCCAACGAAAGCTGGAGTCCATGGCGCGAGATGAGTATGTGGAGACTCTGGACAAGAGACCACAGGAAGCTCTGCGAAGAACAATGGTAGCTGACGGTCGACAGGCTGAAAGCTATTTATCGAGATTTGCAGCGACTGATGGACCGACCAACGAGAAGGTCCAGCAGCACCAGGCGAAAAAGGAGGCAGCACAGAATGTTGCCGATCTGATCGAGAAAAAGACCAGTGCTGGGCAGTTGAAGCATTCTACTCAGTCGTATGCCGATCTGGCAGTTGAGATTGATGGACTTGCCACTGCTAACGATACCAATAATCCAAAGCTGGCGACCGCCTACCGGGAGCAGGCAGAGAAGGTCCGCGCCTTCGATCGGGATGGCTTTGTCACCCTGGACGGCATACGAATGGACTATTCTCAAGATGGAAGGCTTTTCGCTGTCATGTATCGTGACAAGATCTATCAACCTGGTTCCATTGAGGTGAAGGACGGAGTCCTTGAAGGAAAAGGCGATGTGGAGGGCTGGCTGCGGCGAGACCCTAGGCGTATCTTCGAATTGGCGAAGCAGTTATCGTCAGGTGATCTCAAGGGCTTCGACATGACTCTGGGGGCAGCTGTTCAATCAGCCGCTGAAAATCTCAGTCAGCTCACTCCGCAACAGATTCACGATGGACTGAGCGAAATTCTCAATCAAGAAAAGGCGGCAGTCCGTGATGGGAAGTCGCCAGCGGGTTTGCGATTCCTTCACGCCGCTGGGGTTACCAGCAAACCGGCTGGTGGAGGCGATGCTTCCCATAATGATCACGTCACACGTGGTCGCAGCGAATATCGTCCCGATTACTATTCACCTGGTGTTCCAACAGCACTCGATCAACGTTGGAGAGGATTGGAAACCGGCATTGATCACAAAGAAAATGATAGGAATTGGCTTGCCGGTGCTACCGGACGGTATGTCGACGGTGTGATTGTCACTAAAGACGGTGCTGTTATGGCTGTTGGTGATGCAAAAGCATGGTTGAGCAAAGATCCGCTGCGCGTTCTCGACGTTGTCAAAATGACGGGGGAAGGGGAAACCATTGGGCTCAATCTAATACAAGACTTGCGTGCAGTTGCTGCAGACCTTGATCAAGCTGATCGGGGCGCGCTGTTCGACAAGATGCTCGATTGTCTCGACGCCAAATCGCCGAAGGTGGCTACCCAAGCGGTTCAGTTCATGGAGACCGCCGGTTTGAAGCAGATCTTCCCTGAGGCGGACTTCAGCTCTGCCGAAACAACACGCAACTGGCTGATGAAGGAAAGGATTAGACAGGCTGTGGCCGCCACTCCTGATGCGTACATGCATCAAATATTGAACACTCGCACTCCCGATAATCGCATGGGCTCATATTGGGAGACGGTCGGAGACGGCAAGGTTGCCACACCAGAATCTTTGGCTCGCGCACTTAGTGGTCTGGAGGTCAAACCCTACGATCCGGTGGATGCAAGCGGTAGGCCTGTTATCAAACCACCAGCCCGAGCATTTCAGGCTGACCTGCCGGGTGGCAGGATGGGATTGGTCAATCTTGATTCACTGCCGCCAGGCACCAAGCTCAGCCTGGTCGATCCGAAAGGAACCGGAAATTGGTCGGCGGCGGTTGAAAGCGCCAATGTAGTCGGAGACAAAACCGACAAAGTGACATTCATTGTTGGCCCTGACACCGACGCCCAGGGGCGGCCGAATGGAAAAGAGATCATTTGGACAATTCATCCAGGCGATGCCGTATCTCCATCTGCTGTGAACGACCAGGCTCTGGCATCAGCCAATCAGGCGCTCGAGAGAAATGGCAAAGGCTTAGCAGGAATAGCCGCGCAAGGAGAAATTCCCAAAGCGGAGTTAGGAAAACCTCGCACTATCACTGGTGTCACTGTCGAACAAGCAAAAGCATTGGGCTTTGGTCTTGCAAAAGTGGCAACTCCCCAAGTGGCACAAGTCGATCGCTCGACACAGTCCGACTTGTTGGAGCAGCAGGCGAGCCGGTTCCCGAAATCAAGCGGCTCCGCGCTGGATGAGGGCGCTAACCGGCTGTTGACCGATACGGCAAAAGCGGTACGAGATTTTCAACCCAATGCCACGCAAGGCGATCGTCTTCGCCGGCTGCATACCGACATGAAGGAGATGGCGACGAAGCTGACCGAGGCCGGGCGATTCGGCGATGCAATCGTATTTAACGAAGCGTCCTCAGTGCTCGAGCCTATTGCAGCGCGGTCGGAAGCGAATAAGGTTATTGCCGATATCAAGGCTAAGGCGATTGGTCTGCAATACGGTGATCCTGTGCGTGACCACTACATGCAGACCGCTGTGTATATGGAAAAAGTCTTGAACAGAGGCGGATTCTCCGACAATCGCTGGGGCTACGATATGATGCGCCAGGTGATGGACTCTCGTCTGGGACATGCCAATGTAATGGGTCAAAGAACCGATGCTTTCGAAATGGCATCGGCAGGACTCAAAAAGATTTGCGAGTCGATGCCGGAGGCGACGACAAAAGCTACAGAACCCGGTATCGCTCAGACCGTCGCCGGATCTCTTACCCGAGCCGATTCGTTGGAAGGATTCGAAGGCCATACGGCAGAGGAGATTCGAGGCGCTCACAAGAGTGGCAATGAATCGGCACTACGCTTGGTGCAGCAAGCAGAAGCTAATCCGCAATTCAAAAGGAATGCTTCCGGATACGCCCTCGTTGCAGACTTGGTACAGGCTGAGGCTCGCACCAGGACTGCGCAGGCAGACGCTCTGGCTGCTAGGGGCGAAGTTGACTATGTGAAGATGCAACGAGCGGAGGGGATCGCCGAGGTCGCCAATGTTATAGCGGCTGAAGGCAGATCCCGTCACTCGCGCGATCTGAACGCGGTTGAGAATTTATTTCAGACTGCTCGGGATGCGGCATCAGGACCGGTAGACGAAGCTCGCGTCAAGGCTGTGCAGCGAGATGCTGCCAGTTTGAAAGAGATCAGTCCTCAGGCGCTGCACACCGAGATTACGAATTTGCTATTGTCTGAAAAACCAGCGGAGGCGCTGGATTTCTTGAAGAAAACAGGCGTACTCAAACAGATTTTGCCCGAGGTGGATGCTCTAGATGGAGTAGCTCAGGATGTCAGAACCAATCCGGAAAACAACGTCTGGGAACACGTGAAAATGAGCGTCGAAACGGCCAGTCGCGAAAGTCATCATCTTACTGAGCCGCAGAGAAAGGCTCTCGTATGGGCGGCACTACTAAAAGACACCGGCACGAGATCTACTCAGGTTGTCACTCCTGTCGACGGAGAACCGCCCAGAGTGACCTATCCAAATTCCGAGCGTGCAAGCGCCGACCATACGAACAGAATTCTAGATCGATTCAGTGTGCCGGTAGCAGATCAGGAGCTAATCCACGACCTGGTAGCCGAACACAAGAACATTCGGACTGGTATTGCAGAAGACAAAGCAAGAGAGTTGCATGGTAACCATGGAGCTGATGCTGTCGTCTTCGCAGAGCTGCAGCGGGTAGAGGCACTCAGTCGCCGTGTTCATACCGCGGAGCAGTACGAGAGATTGAAGCTGGCTGAAGGCGGTTTGCCAAGTCCGATCAAACCAGATGGACAGCCTGTTTCTCGTGAACAATACTGGGCCGCGACCTCCCACCAGGCAGAAATCCAATCCCAGATGGGACGGATCGAGCGTGGCGAGACCGTTACCGATGGCTCCGCGCCGGCAGATCTGTTGCAGCGTATGGGCCGAACTGTGTCCGGAGACGCCACCATAGCTGGTAGCAATCCGCACAATACTGGAGCCCACGAACCGACCGCATTGATGGAGAGAGCGCAGCGCTTCCCGTCGATCAAGGACGGCGTCAAAGCGCTTGTGGATCAGGGTCGACTTGACCTGGCTAACAAGATTCTGGAGCTGAGCGGTCAGGGACCATTGCAAATGCGAGCGGAAGCCTTGCTTACCGATCCTCGTCGATTGGCAGACCCAGCACGAGTTGACCAGTTGAGCGAGCTTGTCGGACTGAAGAATGCTCCGGCTGCCACTACAAGTAGTGCCCAGGGCGAACGCCGTGTAGGTACGGTGAGCACTAGTGCCACTACTGGCGATGTCGGAGTCACAGGCGAACGTCACAACACGCTTGGCGAAACAAGAGTCTCGACAAAGGCTCCAGCACCAGAGGTGATGGTCACGATTTATGAAACCGGCATCGATGGAGTCGCAGTCGAGCGGCGAGTCGCACTAGTGGACGTACCGCCGGAAGAGCTCGGTAAGAGACTGTCCAATCTGACGGACGAACGACTGGCAAAAGAGATCCGCGCTACCGAAGAGCAGATACGAAATGCTGATAGGGAGCAGCGCACCGCCGATCTCGAGGGCCATCGCCAAAGATTGGCCGATCTCAACGAGATCAGAACTCTCAGGGATGGCTATATGTCAGCGGAACGGACAGGCGGTGGCAAGCAATTTATCGAAGCCCGGAAATCCGCCTTCAGCGGAAAAGGTGCGGCATTGGCGAAAGTTGGTCTGGTTAGCGCCTTGCTCCTGTTGTTCAACGAACTGGTCCCGGACGTGCAGCTCAAGGGAGCGGGTGCGGGCAGACGGGTCCGACCCCAGGGTATTTGAAAACACGACACTCCTCTTGATATCTAACTTTTGATATTGAGGTACTTTCAGTTTTGCCTGCAAATGCCCGTGGAATAATGAATTGGGGCTGGTGTCCGTATTTGCCACCCTGCCGAAATGTCGCCGAGGTTTGGCTATGGCGGAAAAAGACAAGGCGCAAAATACTCCAACATCGACCGACACCGATGTGGATGAGCTGTTCGCCGCCGATACTGATACGAAGAGTTCGACGACTCAATCCAGCACTTCTACTCTTTCCGAAACCGATGAGAAAAAGTCCACCACCGGGACTTCGACAACCAGCAGCGCTGACGAGATCGGAGAATTTGGTGAAATCAAGAGTGGCTCCGGGGATGATGATCTTGGGGATGCCGAGGCCTCTTTCCGTTGCTACTCGGACGCCGAGAGCTCGACTCTAAGAAAGGCGAGAAGACCCAGTTCGGCCAAAGAAGAAGCGGCCTCGCTGGAGGATGCTTTTAAACAGTTGCTCGGTGGCAATGTTGATTCGACGGTTCGAAAAGGCGATGATACCACAGACGATGGCAACCTCGACCTTGATGATGAAACGAACCTTTCCGAATCACCTGAGGCAAAGGCTGGTGATGTTGCCGCAGTTGACAAAGACGGCGAAGACTCGACGGAAAAGACATCTGATCTTGATGCGATATCTCCCCAACTAGAATACCTTGAACTGCTCCAGAAGCTGATCGACTCACCTTTCGAGCGGGATGACGATGGACCGGTCGATGATGGCGACAAAAAGATTGGAAAGATTGACGAGCCACATCGTCCGACAGCGGTGCCATTGGCACCGACCAGCACTGAAGTAGCCTCTGACTTGGTTGCCGCACCACCGGACTCTGCGCTTGCCGATGATGATGATGGTGATGATGATGCCAAAAAAGAAGGCAAGATCGATAAGCCCAAAGAGAAAGCCTCGGCACCGGCTCCAGTCGACCCGAGCGGTACTTCGTCTGGTGACCAACCGCCGAAGCCACCTACAGCTCCAGATGAGGTGCCACCACCACC
Organism: uncultured Candidatus Obscuribacterales bacterium; assembly: GCA_964541355.1. Lineage (GTDB taxonomy): Bacteria > Cyanobacteriota > Vampirovibrionia > Obscuribacterales > Obscuribacteraceae > JADYXR01. Next base: position 6,386 of record CAZISK010000116.1, on the reverse strand, counting down.
TGTAGTGCTTCCCGCTGTGGCCGTGAAAGGTCCTGCTGGTCCTCCGTCGGATGTTGTGCCGGCGTCGGCTGGTACGAAGACCGAGATTGGACCGAAACCGAAAGGACAGCTACCTGACGTTGGATCGAAACCTGTGGTAACGCCGCAGCCTGAAGTGGCGCGGAAACCAGCGGTCGAACCGCAACCTGAGGTGGCTCAGCAACCTGCGGTCGGACCGCAACCTGAAGTGATTGTGCAGCCTCCAGCGGTGAAAGAGAGTCCTGGTACTCAGACAGATGCGACTGTTTCACTCAAGAGTGAGAAGGTTGAGACCGCTGTGAAAGAGTCCGAGGGCTCCATAACAAATCGCGCCAAAGTTGCAGCGATTAGTGAAGATCTCGATCGAATCCTCTCGAACACGCCCGCAGATGACGGCAGCCCGGTCGATGAAAAAAACCTCCGTGCCAAAGTCCAAGCGGGACAATTCGCCAATCTGAGCGTTCCAGAACTTCGAGCCGCCCTCAAGCTGGAGGCACAAGAACCTGAATTCGGACAGCGAACCGGCTTCAAGTGTACCGAGGAAGCGTTCCGCCGTAGCAATCAATACCTCAACGGTATGGTCGTCAATTCCCACGCGCTGCTCGCGACGGCCAGGATCAACAGGTCTGGCGGTGATCCAATCACTCTAAGCACGGTCGGAACTGATCCGCTCAAACCCAATGAAGGATTCGCGCATCGCCCGGAAACCTTTTCGCAACTATTCGTTGACGGTTAATTGAATTTGCAAAAATTCAAAGAGATGACTGAATCAGGCCAGATCAAAACCAGCTTGATCTTGGAGCCCAAGGGAATTCCGACTGTCAGCGATCTCAACAAGATGAGCAACAGTTTGGACTGGATCCAGGTTAACGAGCCGATTCTGAAAGAGGCGATGGACCGAGTTTATGCCAATGGTCAATACAGGGTTCTAACTGAGATTTTTGGAATTGACAAGCCTGGTTGGGCCCCTCCTAAGGAAGCCGGCAAGCTTGAAGCCTACAATGCTCGCATGAACGAGGCGCTCAACCTGATATTTCGGGTTCGCAATTATGCCGAAAGCATACAGGCGATGAACAATGTCGGCGGAGACTTCAAATCAAATTCACTCGAGCAACTAAAGAAGCTTGGCCAAATCGAATTCGACCCTGAGAACCGCAGGATCACAAAGCTTCAGCTCCACCTGCCGGACTCTCCTGACGCATTGGTAGATAACGAACTACAGCTTCAACCAATTCGCGATTGGCTGGTAGATAACAGCGAAATGGCCGACCAGGCTGTTAAGGAATACGAGAATTCCAATCCTCTGAGATTCGGCGATGTGCCTATGAAGGGTACAGCCGGACTCGATATGTACGGACGACTTGTATATGCCAAGGATGAAGAAGGGCATCTGATGTCGTTGGTCTCTTCCGATGGCAAAGCATTCAACCGTAATATCTACGGCAAGTTAATCGATAATCAGGGTAAAGAAGCTACTGCAGAACAACTCGCGTCGGTCAACAGGGCTGTTTCAACCGGTCAATTCGATTACCTGACGCAGAGTTTCACCGCGACCGACACTGACTCGACAGTCGAAATAACCAACACTCGCGACCTCTACAAAGATCATCTGCTGAACCAACAAAACTTATTGGGGATCTATCAGGGCACTCTAACTGATACCAGGTCGCTCAAACCCTGGGACCAGGCCCTTGTTCAAAAGGCGACGGGACGCTCTGAATTTGTCCGGGCCGACAGGCTTAACGAATTCAAGAGAATTCAGGCGTTCTTCCACTACGGTTCGAAAGTTGCTGGTATCGCTCTTGATGCCGGGATGATCGCCAGCGGTACTGTTGGGGTCAGAGCTGCTTTGACAGCTGGCAAGGCTCTTGCTATCAGCACAAGGGCAATGACAAAGGCCGTCGGTACGAATGCATTTAGAGTTGCGCTTGGCGCCGGCGGCTTTCTAGATCCAGTCTTTAGGCAGATGGGTGAGACAGGTCAAGCGATTCGCGATTTTCGTCATGTCGCCATACTGGCTGATGTCACTTCAGGCTTGGGTAATCAGGGTCTGGGCAAGTTATTGAGAGGTGGCGGATCACCACTTATTCAGAGCGCCGGCGCCGCTGAAATCGCAAAAGTAATTGAAACCACCGCCTGGATGCATCGCACTGAGCAGGTCACCCGGGGAGTTTTTATGGGCGGCGATGCTGTCTGGCTTCCGCTGATGAGTGGAAGCGCCAGCTACAAGATCGAGCGCATGCTTGGAAGAGATCCAGCCAACCAACTCAATGAAGCACTCAATGCTCGTGGCGATGGAGTTGGTGACAGTAAAGTTGGTTTCGCCAGTGGTGGCTCAGGCAAGGTCGATGTATCTTCTGCCGCTAAGCGTGCATTTGATGTTTACGGCTCCCTGCTCAATAACGAGCGCGCCACCGAGATGTTTGCGGCTACCAGGGCGGCTTTGGAGTCTAAAGACGACAAGAGCATAGAAGACCTTCGCGACTCAGCTCTCGTAGGTTTATTCAACCCATCGGGTGAAGCGTTAAGTAACTGGCGGCAGAAAAATGGGGATAAGCCGAGTGGCCGTGTCCCTCCGGGGACTCTACCAGCAGAGCTGAAGCCTGGCTCGAAAGAGCAGGTAGCTGATCTGATCGGTCTGCTGTTCCTCGCTCAGAAAGATGGCAAGCTTCCAGAGGATGGAGTTCTTGCTCGACGAAAGGTCGAGGTTCCTGGATACTCGTATGAAGTCAGCTCTGGGAGCGAAGCGCCACCTATCAGAGTAGAAATTCCTCCTGAGACTGTCGAGCAGAAGGTTACGCTCGATCAGGTTCGACGCAGCCTCGAACGCGCTGCACTAGATCGCACGGACCCGCACACGCAGATGGTCGCTGCGGACGCGCTATGGCGCAGCGGAATGATGTCTACCGGAAGGTATGCCGGCGTTTGCCTCGACATAATTCAAAAACAGAGTGATAAGACCCTACAGGGCAAGGCTAGCAGTCAGCTTTCCGATCTGATGGTCTTGAAGCATATTGAAGAAAACGATCCGACAATCACCGCTGATTCCAAAGCCAAAGCGCTTAGTAACAGCTATGGTCTGTCAGAACGAGATCTGATTGGCCATCTCAATAAGTTTGCTAGCAGCGACGCTGACGCGGATCTGCGAGCATTGACTTCCGCACTGGTGAAGTCCCATGAATCGCGCCTTGCCGAAGCAGCCAAACCCGGATCTTCGGGACTTGCTAGCGCTGGAGCAGACAAGACAAAGTCCGACAAGGCTGGTCTTAAAGATGGTGTTAGTCTCGTCGGTGGTGTCGTAGCTCCGGAAGCTAAGAGTCAACAAGTTGCATCGGACGCGAGTGCTTCGACCGGTACGCCGGGCGAGAAAACTGCGGAGCCGGTGAATGCATTCAAGAAGTACATCGATCAATTCCAGGAGTTGGCGAGTAAAGGTAAACCTGGCGACTTTCATATTGCCTATGTCACAGAACAAACAGACAACGCGAAGCAATCTTTGCCGGCATTTGACAAGCGACAGCCGGAGGAACTTGCGAAGTTCGATGCGGCGCGAAAGGAAAAGATCCAGGCTGCTCTAGCTCTGATCAACCTGGAGGGCGGACCCGGCGGCGGCGCCTATGCCAAACTGATCAACGATACTCTTTTGGAATGCGCCAGATTGAAGGATCAGACCTGGACAAGCGCTGACTACAACCAACGCCCCAGCGTCAATTTGACTATGGATGCATTCAACAAATTGATGGACAGGCGGGGCACGCTCGCCCCTGAACAGCGCGTCGAGTTGTCGAAAGCAGGGCTGGACGTGCTGGGAATCACATATCAACAGTTATCCGGAGATGCGGAAACGCAAAGACGTCAGAGGCAGACCAACTATGATTCCGCCGTTGGCATGCTTCTGGTGGCTGGTCAACTGTCTACGATTTTTGATGCCAAGGACAGGAATGGAGCGGTTCTTAGAATACTGGCAGAAGAAGGAATGTACGATTTTCTCAGTCCGAAATCGGTTGAGTCGGGCTGGGGACAACATGGTATGATGCGGGCTGCTGCTATTGAGGGATTGTCGCGCCTCGGCAAGGGCGACAAGGACAAGAGCCTCGTGGTTATGGCAGATCGACTCACGCATGATCCCGAGACCGGCTTTCGTGAGCGCGATCCGCACGTGCGTGCTGCTGCATTGAAGGCGCTCTATAAGCTTGAGCCGTCGCTCTTTTCGCAGACGCCGGATCAACTGGCCAAGCGTGGTATGCCCAACATCACACCTGAGTATCTGCTGCGTTACGAGCGCGATCCCGTGGCGGTAGAAACGTTGTACGCCGCCCATGATGACACCCGCGCCTATCAAGACCCTGAAACTCTGGCTTCTGTAGCAGATTACTCATCAGAAGTAGCGAAGCTCTTGCAGGGCAAGAGCATCACGGTAACAGACAAGGAAGTTCTCGATTGGGTTCGTTCACGGCGAGACAAGTTCGGTCTATTGGACCAAGAAGCCATACAAGCGGAGTCTCTCGAAAAGGCAAAGAACTACCTCTGGTCTGGTTGGGGTGGATGGTTCGATCAAGTGTTTACCGGCGAAGAAACGGAACATGCAAGGGAAGCCGTTCAAGCGAAATACGAGAAATCTTCCGTTCGTCGAGACAGAGATAAGCAGTTCGACGAGCTTACCAACTTCAAAGAGTTGTCTCCAGAAGATCGAACGATGGCGATCAAGAGTTTGATGTACATCGTCAGGAACGCCGATCAGAAGCTGATTGCACAAGACGAGCAGACCGACATGAGGGTGCGGGCAGCGAAAGCTCTGGCGGATATAGCGAATTTTCAGGCTGCCAACAACAACAGAGTCGATAACAAAGACACGTTGGGCGCTTGCGTCGTCTCATCTCTGTTGGATTCGTCCATCGATCTGCCGGCGCAGGCCAAACTCCACCTTCTCGACGCCGTCAATTCGCTGGTCAAGCGCGACTACGGACAAGACTTCGACTCCGGCAAAAAACTGGGATACATGGTACTAACACCGCAGGTGGCAGGGTCAATCTTCACCGAGGCTCTGGGACGGGAGAGGCAGCAGTTCGAGCCGGATGTGCCGACAGCGGCAGAAGCAAAGCCATCCGATCGCGAGTTGAGCAAACAGGTACAACTCAAATGTATCGACTCGATCCACCAACTTCGATACATGGGTGCTTTTCCAGTATTGCGTGCTCGTGGTCCGGATAGCGTCCTCGACCCAGCCAATCCTGGCAGCTACATTCCAGAAGTACGAGATCAAGCAAGACACGTTGCAGAATCTCTCTTCTACGGAGTCAACTGGCTGAAAGAGGACGCCAGTAAGATTCGTCTGACGACGACCGCTGAAGGGGATGCTGCCAAGATTGCCAGTCAGCTCCTGGGTGATCAGCCTAAGCACTATCAGAGTCTGATCAAGGACATTTTCTCGTCCATACAGCATACGCCTCGCAGCACGGATCGGAAGGATCCCCGCGAAGATGTACTGCAGCAGGCGCTCCACCATCGCGATCAACGAGTACGATTGGCAGCAAGCATGGCATTGAGTGAGTGGCTTCCGGAGTCACATTCCGACAGACCGGAAGCTTTGAGGGCGCTGCGGGAGCTGTCTGGGCACAAGGCTACAGGACAGTCCGGTATCGAGGACGTGAAGGACTCGATGCGATCGCTAATCGCATCTGCTGGTCCAAAGCTGACGGGCAGCGTCGATTCCGATGCTAAGGCAATTCAGAAGTTGCTCCAGATTGAGAAAGTCACTCCCGAGATTCTGGATCAAACTGCGATAGCGATCATCGCATCCGCAAAAGATCATCCTCTTACGGGTAAAGATGATCCGCGCGCAGATATGTTGGAGAAAACCCTTCGTCATAAGAGTGAGCGGGTTCGTCTGGCGGCAGCCCTCTCGATAATGGAGTCGAAACTGCCCAGCGATTCGCAAGTGAAAAAGGATGCCTCGAAGGTTGTCAGCGATGCCTCTATCAATGGTGGTTTCCAGGTCTGGCGTGATGAGGCGTCGCAAGCACTACTCAATGCGAAGAATCGCGAGTTCCCCAATGCCAATGTTAAGTCGGTGGCTTCGCTTCTTGACGGTGTTGCCTGGATGCGCACCGGTGCTCCGCTACATGTCGAAAAGGACACCTCCGAGCGTGCGCGCGTACTGGCTAATGTTCTCTCCGTATCCAAAACCGAGTTCAATCACGAAAAGGCAGCGTTATCGATCTTCTCTACTTGTGGTGATTTGTCGATTACTAATGAAGGTGATCCACGCCGGGAGGTTTTGCGCGAGGCCTTGACTCACAAGGAAGAGCGGGTGCGGCTGGCAGCTTCCTGGATGCTTTCGGAAAGCAATGTTGCCTCAGATAGGGAGC